>JANNRO010000375.1:0-15223 GCA_031401505.1 Planctomycetia bacterium | reverse complement strand
GACAGTTTCGCGAAGATGTCGGGATCGTCGACCGGCTCGGGCTTGGCGACCGACCCGAGCGCCAGGAGTCCGGACGCGATCTGGACGGTCGCCGTAGCCTTCAGCGCCTTGCGCGCGGCCTCTTCGATGCCGGCCACGGGGTGCACCCACGAGATCGAAAGGACGGCCGTGCGGGTGTCGGCGTCGCCCTTGTTCGCGCGTTCGAGCAACGCCGCATCCAGCGCCTCTTTCGGCCAACCGCTCGCCGCGCGGAAGATGGCTTCGCGCACGGCGGGCGACTTCTCGCTTCCGATCGATTGGATCAGCGTCTCGAGGGCCTTTTCTTCGCCGGGTTTGATGCCGACCCAGCGCGCGATCGCGACCGCGGCCATCGCGCGCCGGCGGGGCGAGTCGTCGCCGCGCAGCGTCTTGCGCAGCTCGTCGAGTGATGCCGGCGGAGCGACGGCGAGGAGCCACGCCGTCGCGACGGCATCGGCGAGCGCCGGGTCGGACTGCTTGCGGCGGATCGCGAGCGCCTTCTCGGTTTTTGCAGACGGGAGCGAACCCAGCGCGTCGGCGGACCGTTCGGCGACGGTGGCGGCGTTCGAGGCGTTCTGCCACTTGAAAAGGATCGAGTCGATGGCCTCGTCACGATCCTTGCGCGACGAGAGCGCGACCGCGGCCGCCTTGCGCAGGCGAACGGACGGCGCTTCGTAGGCGATGCGAATCAACGCCTTGCGGGCGTCGGCCGATTCGTCGGCCTGGAGTTTCGGAATCAGTTCGAGGATCGGCTTCGAACTCCGGGCCGCGATCGCGGTCGAGACGTCGGCCCCGAGATCGGCGAACGCCGCGCGCGGCGCGCCCGGGAGCAACGCCACGCCAAGCGCAAAGGCAAACCGAACGACGGACGGGACCCGTGTCCGACCCGCCGATCCCCTCGGAACGCAAAGACCGACCGAACTCGCCGTGGCGTGGCTCAGACCACGTGCTCCCGCGGGGCCGTCGGCATCGGCGTCTCGGGCAGCGAGAACTTCATCCAGCGCGCGGTGTGCGGCGCCTTGTCGTCGAGGACGAGGAGGCGCCGACGAGCCAGCCGCAGGACCGTGTCTTTCACCTCGGGCAGCATGCGCCCGGTCTGGGAGCAGATGCGCGTCAGGTCGAGCCACCCCTGGCCTTCGCCCGCGTGGGCGAGGACGTAGCGAAGGGTCGAGTCTTCGAGCGAGGAGAGGGTGGTCTGGCGCATGGCCGAAAAGGATACCCGCCGTGCCCGACCGGACGGATCAACGTTCGAGGAGGACGACGTACTCGGCGTCGGGGACCGCATCGGTCGAGGTCGTCTGCGTCGACGCGTTCGACACGCTGACGCGGCTCGAGAGCCCGCTCGACGAGATCGCCACGTAGCGAAAGCCGTCCTTGGCGAAGATGTCGAGGACGGCCTGCACCTGCGCCCCCTGGGGCGGTCCGCCGTCGTACCAGGCCTTGGCCTGCGGCCCCTTGCCCGTAACGAAGACGTAGACGATGCGGTGGGGGGCGGCGGGGTCGCCGGCCGCGGCGCCCGGGCCACGCCCGAGCCAGAGGTACGAGACGAGGGCGACGACGAGCATCGACAGGACGGCGGTGGATCGGCTCATGCCCCCCGTTCTACGGGACGGGGCATGCGCTTGGGAAGGGCGGCGGCCGTCGGACCCGGGTCCCGTCGCCGACTTGGCTCGAGCGACCGATGGGGGGCTCCCCTCGATGTGCAGTCCCGGTATTCCGTCGAGTTGGATCGCGGGGTTCGGCGCGGCGGAACGATGAGTGCGGACGGTAGAATCGGTTTCGATGCTCGACGACGCTCGATCCGCCGCCGCACGTTCGCCCAAGACTCGGGTCGACCCCTTCGTCTACCGGGTCGGGATCAAGGACTTCAAGAGCATCGCCGTCTGCGACATCGAACTCGGTCCGTTGACCCTGATCATCGGACGCAACGGCGCGGGCAAGAGCAATTTTCTCGATGCATTGCGATTCGTGGGTGACGCCCTCAACACGACACTCGATCATGCGATCCGGGACCGAGGGGGGCTCGCCGGGGTGCGCAGGCGCAGTCAAGGCCACCCCCGAAACTTCGGTGTCCGGCTCGACCTGTTCGTATCTCCACATCAGACGGCGCACTACGCGTTCGAGATCGGTTCCCGGGGGGACGGGTACTTCGTCAAACGCGAACTGGTGGAGTTGCGCAGGATCGGCGACCGGGCGATCGAGGCCGAGTACCACGTCGAGGACGGCAAGATCGTTCGACAGTCGCCGTCGTTCGTGCTCCCCGAGCCCCAACGCGACCGTTTGCTCCTGGTAGCGGCGTCCGGATTGGCACCCTTTCGTCCGCTGTACGACGGACTTACGTCGATGGGGTTCTACAATCTCGACCCGGATGCGATGCGGGAACTCCAGAGCCCCGACGCGGGCGAGTTGCTCCATCGTCACGGCGAGAATCTCGCGAGCGTCATCGGAAGAGTGCTGTCCGAATCGCCCGGGGTGTCGGATCGACTTCGGGACTATCTCCGCCAGATCGTGCCGGGGATCCACAGTTTCGGCCGCGTGGCGCTCGGACCGAAGGAGACCCTCCAGTTCAAACAGGACGTGAGGGGTTCGAAGGAACCTTGGAATTTTTATGCCGCGAGCATGTCGGACGGAACCCTGCGCGCGCTCGGTGCGCTCGTCGCCGTCGCACAACCCCTGCGTGAGGGTCGGCGCGCCCGCCTCGTCGGGATCGAGGAGCCGGAGACCGCGCTTCACCCCTCCGCCGCCGGCGCGTTGATGGATGCGCTCGTCGAGGCCTCGTCGATGACGCAGGTGATCGTCACGAGCCACAGTTCGGATCTCGTCGAACGGATCGACGAGCCGGGTGGGAGACTCCTCGTCGTCGTTTCACGTGACGGAGCATCGTCGATCTCTCCGATCGACGACGCGTCGCGGCGCGCGATTCGTGACCACCTGTACAACGCCGGCGAACTCCACCGGATGGACCAGCTCGATGTCGACGAGAGCGACCTCGCGCGACAGGGTCAACTCGATCTGTTCGCAACCGAGCCCCGCCCTTGAGTCAGCTGCGGGTCGCACCGATCGTCGAGGGGTACGGCGACGTCGAAGCCTTTCCCGTCTTGCTCCGACGGATCGGCGACGAGTTGCTCGGCATCCCGATCGATGTCATCAGGCCGATTCGACAGCCGAAGGGCGCCTTGATCAAACTCGAAGGAGTCGAACGCGCCGTCCAACTCGCCCGCATGAAACTCGCCAATGCCGCCGTCCCGGCCACCGGGCTGATCCTCTTGTCGCTGGATTGCGACGACGATCGAGTCTGCGAACTCGCTCCTCGACTGCTGTCCCGAATGGGCGGCGCCGCGCCGATGGCGTGCGCGTGCGTGCTCCCGAATCCCGAATTCGAGACGTGGTTCGTCGGCGCGGCCGAGTCGCTCCGGCGATACCTCGACGACGTGACACCTGCATCGATTCCGGGCGAGCCGGAGATCGCGCGCGCGAAGAAGGAGTGGATCGAACAGCGCTTTCGTGGTGACAAGTATCGGGAAACGGTCGATCAGGTTCGATTTGCGGCGACGATGGACTTGTCGGCATGCCGAACGCGTTGTCCGTCCTTCGACAAACTGGTTCGAGAGCTCCGGAAGGCCGCCGCGTCGACGTAGCCCGGTGCGTGCGAGATCTTTCGCCTGGGACGATTCCCCTCCGCGAGTCACCGGTCGTCGGAGAGTCCGGGCTCGCATTCGCGAGCGATCGACTCGGCTCGAAGGAATGCAAACGTCGACGAGCGCCTCGACTGGAACTCGGAGAAGCAGCCGCCGAAGCACGCGGCGAGCACGAGAGCGCCTGAACACAGCGCGAAGCGGCGGACTCGACGTCGCATGCCGGCATCGTAGCCGGTCGTCGTCGTCGTCGGCCCGATCGGCCCGCGTCGGGTAACCGACTGGGGTGAGTGACGGGATTTGAACCCGCGACCTCCGGTGCCACAGACCGGCGCTCTAACCAACTGAGCTACACCCACCGCGCAACGTCGGAGAAGCCATCTTCGCGGACGGACCGCCCCTGTCAACTCGGAGCCCGCGAACGACGCCTACGACTTGTCGTCGTCGTCGTCCGCGTCGGGCTCGGGGGCGTCAGGCGCGGGTGCGTCGGAGGCGTCCGCGGCATCCGTGGCAGACGTCGAATCGGGGGCGGGGGCCGCGTCCGTCGGCAGCGGCTCGTCGGGACGCTCGCGGCGGATCTTCTCGAAGATCGTCTCCAAGTGCCCGGCGTGGACCATGCTCGGGTCGTAGCGGAAGAGGAGTTTGGGGGTCGTGCGCGTCTGGAGCGCCTTCGCCACCATGCTCTGGATCATGCCCGTCGCGTCGGTCAGCGCTCGCCCGGTCGTGCGCTTCTGCGCCTCCGTCCCGAGCGAGGACCAGTAGATCGTCGCGTCGGCGAGATCCCTGCCGAGCTTCACCCGCGTGATCGTCACGAATCCCATCCGCGGGTCGGCGACGTCGCGCTGAAGCGCGAGCGCCGCCACTTCGTGGATCAACTGCTGCAGTCGTTCGATGCGGCGCGGCGGGGGCATGTGGGAAGTAGGACCGGGGGCGGGGGTCGGGGGTCGGGAGTACGGAAGGAACGGCTTCGATCCCGCGACGGGACCGGCGTCCGATGCCCGAGGCTACGTCGCCGCGAGGGTTCGGGCGACCTGCTCGACCGAGAAGGCCTCGATGATGTCGCCCTGTTTGACGTCGTCGTAGCCGTCGAGGCGGATGCCGCACTCGAAGCCTTCCTTCACTTCCTTGGCGTCGTCCTTCTCGCGGCGCAGCGAGCCGATCGCGCCCTCCCACACGACGATGCCGTCGCGGGATAGGCGGACCTTCGAGTCGCGCTTGATGAACCCGTCGCGCACGCGGCTGCCCGCGATCTTGCCGAGTTTCGTCGAGGAGAAGACCTGGAGCACCTCGGCGTGGCCGATGATCGACTCGCGGCTCTCGGGGGAGAGCTTGCCTTCGAGGATGATCTTCAGCGCGTCTTCGAGCTCGTAGATGATCTTGTACATCAGGATCTCGACGCCCAGGTGCTTCGCCTTCTGACGCGCGGTCTCGTCGGCCACGACGTGGAATCCGACGACGAGCGCGTCGTAGGTTGCGGCCATCGTGATGTCGGATTCGGAGATCGCGCCGACGCCGGCGCGGATGACCTGGACCTTCACCTCGGTGTTGCCGATCGCGTCCAAACGCGCGCGGATCGCCTCGAGCGAGCCCTGGAAATCGGTCTTCAGGATGATCTTCAGCTGCTTGACCTTGCCCTCGGCAATGGCGCTGAAGAGCCCCTCGAGGCCGGCCGGTTTCGCGTCACGAGCCAGTTCGAGCTCGCGGTCGCGGCCGCGACGCTTCTCGGCGATTTCGCGTGCCTCGTTGGCGTCGGGACGGACGAAGAAGGGCTTGCCGACCTCGGGGACCTCGTCGAGGCCGGTGACCTCGACGGGCGTGCCCGGCGGGGCTTCCTCGACGTTGAGACCCTTGTCGTCGCGCATCGCGCGGATGCGGCCCCACGCGCGGCCCGCGATCACGGGATCGCCCTTGCGCAGCGTGCCCTGCTCGATCAACAGCGTCACGAGGACGCCGCGGCCGGGGTTGTTCTCGGCCTCGATGACCGTGCCCGTCGCCGGGCGCTTCGGGTCGGCGAGCAGGTTTTCGACCTCGGCCAGGAGGCAGAGATGCTCGAGCAGCTTGTCGATGCCCTTACCGGCCTGCGTGCCGACGGCGGCCACGGGGAAGCACTCGACCTCGCCGCCCCACCCCGAGACCATGATCCCGTGCTGGGCCAATTGCTGCTTCACGCGGTCGATCGACTCGGTCTTGAAGCCGACCTTGTCGGACTTCGTGATGGCGACCGCGATCGGGACGCCCGCCGCCTTGGCGTGGTCGATCGCCTCGATGGTCTGGGGCATGACGCCGTCGTCGGCCGCAACCACGAGGACGACGATGTCGGTCACTTTGGCGCCGCGGCGGCGCATCTCGGTGAACGCCTCGTGGCCGGGGGTGTCGAAGAACGTCAGTTTGCGCCCGTCGGGCAGCTTCACCTGATACGCGCCGATGTGCTGCGTGATGCCGCCGGCTTCGTGCGCCGCGACGTCGGCCTTGCGGATGTGGTCGAGCAGGCTCGTCTTGCCGTGGTCGACGTGCCCCATCACGACCACGACCGGCGGCCGGTGCGCCAGGTCCTCGGGCGCACTCGCGCGCTCGGCCTCGGTGATCATCGTGTCTTCGCGCGTCAACTGCTTGACGAACTTGATGTCGCGGTCGAACTCGACGCCGAGGATGACGAGCGTGTCTTCGTCGAGCATCGAGTTCGGCGTGACGAGTTGCTTGTGCTTCAAGAGCATCGTCTTGACGACGTCGCTCACCTTGATGCCGCTGATCTCGGAGAACTGCTTCAGCGGCAGCGGGGGCGTTACCTCGAACGTCTTCGGCGCGTTGTCGATCGCCTCGGCCTGCTTGTGCGAGGAACGCTTGCGATTGCGCAGTTGGAACGTCTGTTTGCCGTGACGCTCGGACTGGCTGCCCTGTTCCGGTCCGCCTCGGCCCGTGCGACTGTCGCGGCGCGCACCCGGGGCGGGGGCGGGTTTGGCGAGCGTCGGATTGAGATTGGGTGTGGCGGGCGCGCCCGGCGGCGGGCGGGTCGGGCGGGGGGCGGTTACGCCCGGGATCGGCGCCTTGGGCGCCGCACGCAGCAAGCGACCCGCTCGGGGATCGATCGTCGGGATGAGATCGCCCGTGGGACGGGGCTTCGCCTTGGCGCTCGTCGCCATCCCCTGATAGCCGATGGCGGCCGGAGGAACGACGGGAGCCTTCGGCTTTGCGGGCACGGGCGCCTTCGGTGCAAGCGTTCCGGCGGCGTGCGCCTTGGCGGAGGCCAACTTGTCGGCGGGCGTCGTGTGCGGGGCGGCGACTGGCGCATGCCTGCCCGTCGCCGAAGGTGCGGCTGTCGCCCCATGTCCGGCCGCCACCCCGTGCGCGCCCGGTGCGTGCGTCGCCGATCCGTGGCCGGTCGTCGCGGCAACGGGTGCGGGGGGATGGGCGACGGACGCCGTGCCGCCAGCGGGTCCCGCGTGCGGGCGAACGGTCGAGGTCGAATCGCCGCGCGGCCCGTCGTCCGAGTGCGTGCGGCCCGTCGTCGGCGTGGCGACGGCGGCGGTGGGCGCCTCGGCCACGTCGGATACCTGCGCGCCTCGCGAGGCCGGCGCGACGGCCGGCTCGGCGACCGCTGCGGCCGTGTGGCGCGCGTCGACCGATGCCGCCTGGTCAGGGGCCGAATCGAGGACGGCCGTTGCCGATTCGTCGGTCTCGAGCGCGCCATCGTCGGTGGCCGGCTCTTCGGCGACCGGCTCGTCGTCGAGAACGGCGGTCGCGGTCGGCGCCGCCGCGGGATGGAGTTCCGCGTAGAGGTCGCGGATGCGTTCCTCGAGCTTGGGCTGCACGAGGACCATCTGGTTGCCGACCGAGAGGCCGAGCGGAGCCAGCTGCTGGATGAGCGAGCGCGGGCCTACGCCGAGTTCGAAGGAGATTTGGTAAAAGCGCTTCGCCAAGGGGGGATCGGTTCCTGCAGTCGGGTCGGGTGGGGAGTCAGTGCGAACGGGAGAACGCGGAAGATCGTCGGCCTGCGATCGCGGATTCCGGACGGAAACCGCGCTTGAACGTCGAATGGTACCGTCAAGAACTCGCCGGAGCACCCTCAGTCGGAGCGGAAGCCCCGGATTCGTCGTCAGCCCCCGGGCCCGAGTCGTCGGTCCCGGGGGTCGGGGACTCGCCCGGAGCCTCGTCGGTCGGCTCGCCGTCGCCCCCGCCGTCCGGATTCGCGGCCGGCGGCGGCTCGCCGTTCGCCGCCGCACGCGCGGCTGCGGCCAGGGCCGGATCTTCGATCGGCTTCTCGCCGCTGATCTGGATATCCCAGCCCGAAAGGCGCGACGCCAGGCGAACGTTCGCCCCTCGCCGTCCGATCGCCA
This sequence comes from Planctomycetia bacterium, assembly GCA_031401505.1. Taxonomy (GTDB): domain Bacteria; phylum Planctomycetota; class PLA2; order PLA2; family JAEUHO01; genus JANNRO01. Next base: position 7,236 of record JANNRO010000375.1, on the reverse strand, counting down.
GCGAGAGCTGATCTTCCTCGACGAGGACGTCGGCCGTCTTCGTGTCGTAGTTCAGCGTGATCGAGTTGATCTGGGCGGGCTTCAGGGACGCCGCCACCATCACCTCGGGCTGATCTTCCCACTTCAGGATGTCGATTTTCTCGCCGTTCAGCTCGTCGATGATGTTCCGGATGCGGCTGCCCCGCACGCCGACGCAGGCACCGATGGGATCGACCTTGGTGTCGGACGACTCGACGGCGAGCTTCGTCTTGTATCCCGCCTCGCGCACGATGTTCTTGATGTTGATCATGCCTTCGCCGACTTCGGGCACTTCGAGTTCGAAGAGCTTGCGCACGAAGTCGACGTGGGCTCGCGAAAGTACGATGCGAACGCGCTGGCCCTGCGGCCTCACCTCGAAGAGATAGGCGCGAATCCGGTCGCCGACCTTGTAGTTTTCGCCGCGAATCTGCTCGCTGCGGGGCACGATGCCCTCGACGCGGCCGAGGTTCACGATGAGGTTGCCGCCTTCGATCCGCTGGATCGAGCCGGTGACGATCGTCTGGAGGCGACGGTTGTACTCGTCGAGGTTCTTGTCACGCTCCGCCTCGCGGATGCGCTGGTTCATGACCTGCCGGGCGGTCTGGGCCGCGATGCGGCCGAACTCGAGATCTTCGGCCTTGCCGTCGCGCGAGCAATTGACCATGCCGGTCTTGCGGTCGAGATGTACCTCGAGCACGGCGTCTTCGCCGAAGCGCTTGCGTGCCGCGGTCAGGAGCCCTTGCTCGATCGAGACGAAGACGATCTCCTTGTCGATACCGCGCTCGCGGTAAACGATGTCGACGAACCGGAGGATGTCGGTCGGGTCCATGACTGGATCCTAGGGGGTACCCGACCGTCCACCCCGACCGGGCCAAAGGACCGGTCGAGGCAGGGGAGCGGGGGTTGGGGCCGGAAACCATCAGGCTCACAAGCAAACGAGGCGGGGGCCGACCCCCGCCTCGTTTGCGGTGAACGGAAATGGGAGGGGGAGTGTCGCCCGGAGGTGGGGCTGACGCAAGTCCTTACCGGGGAAGGACCCACGACGATTCGACGAGCGCTGAAAACCGGGGGCCACCCTGCCCGACATCGCGGGCAGGGTGGGGCCCGCCACGACGGATCGGGGCTCGTCAGGACCGACTCCGGGTCGTAAGGTCACGGCGTGACGCCCCCCAAACTGCAACTTGCCCTCGACCACGTCGACTTCCATCGAGCCCTCCGGGCGGCGGAGGAGGGCCTGCGTGGCGGCGTCGATTGGCTCGAGGTCGGGACGCCGTTGTTGAAGTCGGAGGGTTTGGCGGCCGTCCGCGCGCTTCGAGCCCGGTTCCCGAAGACGCCGATCGTCTGCGATGCCAAGACGATGGACGCCGGACGGCTCGAACTCGAAGCGGCGGCGAAGGCGGGCGCCACGATCGGCACGGTGCTCGGGGTGGCCGCCGATTCGACGCTGATCGAGTGCGTCGAGGCCGGCCGCAACTACGGGATCAAGGTGTTGGTCGACCTGCTCGGGCACCCCGACCCGGTCGCTCGGGCGGTCTACGCCGAATCGATCGGCGCGGATTACGTCAACGTCCATTGTCCGATCGACGAGCAGATGCAGGGCCGCGACCCGTTTGCGATGCTCCGGCTCGTGGCCGCGGCGGTGCGTATTCCGGTCACCGTCGCCGGCGGAATCAACGCGGCCACCGCGCCGATCGCGGGTGCGGCCGGTGCCGCGGTCGTCATCGTCGGGGGCGCGATCACGAAGGCGCCGGACGCGACCGCCGCCGCCCGCGGTATCGTCGAGGCGCTCAGATCGGGCAAAGCCGGCGTTTCGACCACCGACGCTCGCGGATCGAGCGACGCCGACGTCCGCCGCATCCTGTCCGAGGTTTCGACGCCCAACATCTCCGACGCCGCCCATCGCTGCCCCGTGTGGCACGGTTGGCACCTGACCCGGCGGGGCGTGCGCATGGTCGGGCCGGCCGTCACCGTGCGGACGGTTCCCGGCGACTGGGCCAAGCCCGTCGAGGGGATCGACCGATGCCAGGAAGGCGACGTGCTCGTCATCGACGCCGGCGGCGTGGCGCCCGCGGTCTGGGGCGAATTGGCGACCAACTCGGCGGTCAATCGAAAACTCGCCGGTGTCGTGGTTCATGGCGCGATCCGCGACACGCGCGACATCGAGAGGCTCGGCCTCCCGATCTTCGCCCGCCAGGTTTCTTCGCAGGCGGGCGAGCCCAAGGGCATGGGCGAGATCGGCGGCACGCTGCGCATCGATGGCATCGAGTGCCGCCCGGGCGACTGGATCGTGGGCGACGAGGACGGCATCGTCGTCATTCCGAAGGCCAAGGCCGTCGACACGGCCAATCGTGCGATGTACTGCCTCGAGGCCGAGAACCGGCTCCGCAGCGAGATCAACGCGCAGAAGAGCACGCTCGCGAAGGTGATGGACCTCGAGAAGTGGGAGAAGAACGGACCGCCGGGCGGGGGCCAGGAGCGGCTGCCGTCGGACGACGGTCCCGCGCGTTGATCGAAGTCACGGCGTCCAACGAAGGTCCGCCCGCTCGACTCGCCGTACCGTAGGCGCCGAATCCATGCCCCCGCCGCCTTCCCGCGTCACGTCCACGAACATCCGCATCACCTTGAACGGCGAATCGCGGAGCCTTTCCGCCCCCGGCACTGAGGGTCCGACGATCGCCGCGTTGATCGCCGAGGCGGGGCTGCTCGGCAAGCGCGTCGCGGTCGAGGTGAACGGCGACGTCGTCCCGCGCGCCGAGCACGGATCGAGGCGCCTTCACGAGGGAGACCGGATCGAGATGGTGACGTTCGTCGGCGGGGGCGAAGTGGCCGGCGAGGACCCCCTCCGCGTCGGGGAGCACGTCTTTTCGAGCCGGTTGCTGGTCGGCACCGGCAAGTACGCGACGAACGAGCAGATGGTGCGCGCCATCGAGGCGAGCGGCGCCGAGGTGGTGACGGTCGCGCTTAGGCGTGTGGACGTCACGCGCGCGGCCGGACCCAACGTGCTCGACGCGCTGGGCGACCGTTGGACGCTTCTGCCCAACACGGCCGGCTGTTACACCGCCGCCGACGCCGTGAGGACGTGCCGATTGGCCCGCGAATTGGCGTTGTCCGATCTGGTCAAGCTCGAGGTGCTGGCCGATCCGGAGACGCTGCTCCCCGAGCCCTTCGAGACGCTCGCGGCGTTGAAGACGCTGGTCGCCGAGGGATTCACCGTGCTCGCCTACACCAATGACGACCCGGTCATCGCCAAGCGGCTCGAAGAGGCGGGTGCGGCCGTCGTGATGCCACTCGGGAGCCCGATCGGGTCGGGGCTCGGGATCTTGAATCCGCGCAACATCGAGACGATTCTCGCGCGGGCGAGGGTGCCGATCATCGTGGACGCGGGGGTCGGCACCGCGTCCGACGTCGCGATCGCGATGGAACTCGGCATCGCGGGCGTGCTGCTCAATACGGGCATCGCGAAGGCGCGTGATCCGGTCCGCATGGCGAGCGCGATGAGGGACGCGTGCATCGCGGGGCGCAACGCGTTCCTCGCGGGCCGCATGCCGAAGGGGCAGGCCGTCGCGTCGAGTCCGACGACCGGGACCCTCGGGAAGGGGGCGCCGGCATGACGTCGCCGTGGCTCCGAGCCTTCGTCGTGGGTGCGATTCTCGCCGCCCTGTTCCTGTCGATCGGCGCGCAGATCGTCCGGGCTGACGAGCCCGTCCCCTCGGCGCCGCCGAGTCCGCCGAAGGGCGGGGCCGTCGATGCCGCGCCGGTCCCTTCGAAGATGACGGCGAAGGAACTCGAGGCCCGCCTGATGGAGCGTCCGGCGGCCGCCATCGCCGTCGGCGGCTTGAAGTGGGGGACCGCACTGGCCGGGCTGATCTTCGTCGTGCTTCGATTCGCGCGTCGCTTCGACGTGCGCCGAGGGCTCGTCGCGCCGCTGGCGCCCGATGCGGTCCCGCCCCGGGCGTTCGGGCTCGAACTCTCGATCGGGCTCGCGCTGTTCGCCGCGTTGGGCGGCGGGTTCATCGTCGTGCCGATCTACGCGTCGGTGTACGGGGTCGAGAATCTGAAGAATCTGCCGCTCGAGGTGCTGTTCGGGGCGACGGCCGCGGGCATGATTCCCGTCGCGCTCGCGGTCGCGTTCGGCATCCGTCGGGGATGGGCCCGCCGTCGTGAGGCGATCGCCTCCGACGGATTCGGCGGGGGGGCGGTCGTTGCGTCGTCGCCCTGGCCCGCGAAGTCCGGGCTGCGGGAGGGGCTTCTCTGGTTCCTCGTGGCGTCGCTCGTCGTGCTGACCGTATCGTTCGCGACCGCGCTCGTGATGAATTGGTCGGGCGTCCCGCCCGAGCCTCAGGATCTCGTGCAGAGGGTCATCCGGCCCGAGCGCGCGCACGAGCCCTGGCTCATCGCGATCTTCGGCGTGCTCCTCGCGCCGCTCACCGAAGAGTACGTGTTCCGAGGCCTCCTCTACCCGGCGATCCGTGATCGAACGAGTCGTTTCGTCGGAGCCTTGCTGTCGTCGGCGCTGTTCGGCCTCGTTCACGGGAGCTGGTCGGCGGGGCCTGCGCTCTTCTGCCTCGCGATGCTGCTCTGCTACCTCTACGAGCGGACGGGCTCGATCTGGCCGGGCATCCTCGTCCACGTGCTCAACAACGCCACGTCGCTCCTGCCGCTCTTCCTCCTCACGTGACCGGGGGCCCCACCATGCTCCGTCGCGGCGACGCGTACGTCGCGTCCACGGCCTCCGTGCTCGCCGACGTCACGCTCGGGCGGGACGCGAACGTCTGGTACGGATGCGTCGTGCGAGGCGACGACGCGCCGCTCTCGATCGGCGAGCGGACCAATCTCCAGGACGGCTCGGTCATGCACGCGGACACCGGTGTCGCGAACGACATCGCGCACGACGTGACGATCGGGCACGGCGCGATCCTCCACGGCGCCTCGGTCGAGGCCTACGCGCTGATCGGGATGGGCGCCGTCGTCCTGGGCGGCAGCGTGATCGGCGAGGGCGCGATCGTGGCGGCCGGTTGCGTCGTTCCCGAGGGCATGATCGTGCCGCCGTACTCGCTGGTCGTCGGCGTGCCCGCCCGCATCGTCAAGTCCCTCGACCCCGTCCATCGCCGCGAGGAAGCGATCGCGCATGCCGCCGACTATGTTCTCAAGGCGAAGCAACACGCTGATGGGCGTTGGTCCGGTTCCGGTTCCGGTTGACGCGCCCTCACACCCACATGCCGGTGATGGTGGCGTCAAAACACCGTTTTCCGTCGACGTAGCCTTGCGTGTTGAATACCGCGCGACGGGGGCGGATCTCGAGTTTCTTGCCGAGAACGATCAGGGTTTGCCCGGGAAACACGGTGCCCCGGAACTTCACGTCGTCGATGCCGCCGAAGCCGAAGAATCGATGGCCGTACTCGGTGGCGTCATAGACCCGGCGCACGAAGTACGAGCAGAGTTGCGCCGCCGCCTCGATCATGAGCACACCCGGCATCAACGGGCGATCGGGAATGTGTCCCCGCGCCCACCAAGGGACCTCCGGCACGTCGAGTACGCCCGCCACCTGTCCGAGCGCGTCATCGACGTAGCAGATCCGCGAGAGCTGCTCCATCTCGAACCGCTGGGGATTGGCCGCGCGCAGATCGTCGATCGACCCGACCACTTGGCGGGGATCGGCGAGCGCGAGATCGAAGAGCGTGTCGGACGGCATGTGGGTACCTCGGGGCGCGCGGAGGATATCGACGGATCTCGCTCGCCGGAAGGGAACGACGTGACGTCACGTCGTCGACTTCGCCGGATCGAGGCGTCGCCCCTTCCGGCAGCAATCGCGCAGTTCGCAGGGCGTACAGATCGCGGGCACCGTCCGATGGACGCACATCCCGACGATCCCCGGTCGGCAGAGCGCGAAGTCGAATCGCACGGGGTCGCTCGCGTCGAATCGGGCGAGCGTCGCCGTCGCTTCGAGCGCCGCCTTCCAATCGGCGATGCGCCGGCGAGTGAGTCCCAGGTCGAGCGCCGTCTTGTGGACGTGGGTGTCGAGGGGAAGGATCAGGTGCCTCGGCTCGAGGCGGCCCGGCACCGTCCACAATCCGAGGTCGATACCGTCTCCGCCTCGTATGCACCACCGTGAAAGCAGCAACGATCGTTTGAGCGCGGCGCCGGAGAACGGATCGGGGAGCAGGAACGCACGGGCTCGCGTGCGTAGAGGGTCGGCGTCGGCCTCGACCGACTGCGCGAGCGCATGCCACGCCGCGAGTCCGGTTCGAAGCGGTTCGGGCCCGACGGCGTGTCGGGCCACGTAGGCACCGAGGGTTCCCGCGATGTCCCGCGCCCGGGCGACGCCCTCGAGCAGCCAGGCGACCTCCGCTCCCGACGTGAACCGGTGGCGAAAGCCGTTCAGTTTCGCGGGGAGCGCGAGCCGGGTGCCCGGCAAAAGCGCTTCGGACGGTCGGGAACCCAATCGATCGAGCACGCGGCCGACCGAACGGTGGATCGACGCCACACGCCCGTACGCCAACGTCGCTGCAATGACCGCCACGACCTCCTGATCAGCCGGGTCGGCGTAGCACCGGGGCCACCGAATGGGGTCGGACTCGAGCCACGCGTGGTCGTAGCGTGCGACGAGTTCCCGGAGGCGGTCGGCGAGTGCTTGCAGCGGTCTCACGACCGCGAGGATAGGCGGACCGCGCCGCGCATCGGGAACTCATCGAGACACGGTGTCGCGGCCGGGGTGGGGACGTCGCCCCTTCGGGCGGTGCGGTAGCATGCCGCGCCTTGTCCCCGCCGCCCGAGGACTCCCCTCGGGTTCGCGGAAGGAGGACCGATGCCGAAGCTTCAGGCCTGCGCAAAATGCGGAGCCCAGTTCGACGTGGCCGCGATGGCGAGCGGTCAGCGATTCACCTGCGGCGCGTGCGGCGCGGTCGTGACGGTGGGGGTTGCCCCGGCTCCGTCGGCACTGCCGTCCCGGGTGCCGGGCTCGTCGCGCGCGGCGAGCGTCGGGATCGGCGCGGCTGGCGTACCGACGCGCGCCGTGCCGGCGCCGGCATCGGCGGCCGCGAGTTCCCGGGGTCCGCAGTACGTCCCACCGTCGCGCGGTGCTCCGCCCGAGAAAGCGACGGGCGCGTCGCGGGGTAGCGGACGATCGTCGGATCGTGACGACGACGAGCGCGGTTCGAGGCGCGAGCGCTCGTCAGGCAAGAGCGCGTCGCGCAAGAACGGCCTCTCGCCGGCGGCGAT
>JANNRO010000374.1:0-6955 GCA_031401505.1 Planctomycetia bacterium | reverse complement strand
GATTTCGATCGAGGCGTGTCGAATCCCCACGGCGATCCGACAGACCGTGAGTATGGCAAGGCCCGGCAGAACCGCCACCGGCGGACGGATCGCCCCCCCGGAGGCCCCGCGTCCGGGCGTCGCTTAGGTGACGATCCGGCGCGCGATCTCCGTCCCACCGCAATGACGTTTGACGGCGTCTGCAGCCGCATCGAGGAAGGCCCGGGCGCCGGCGGCATCGAGCGTCGTCGGCAGGTAGAGCACGATCAACGCCCGCGCCGTGCCGTGGGTGACGCTCGTGCGCATCGAGTCGGCGGTCGGGTTGCCGAAAGGCCCTTCGCGATCGGCCAGCACGGGTCGCCCCTCGACCGAGATGCGTCCGCGACCGATGCCCTCGTACCCCTCCCCCGCCGCCCCCGCCCGAAGCACGACCGGTCCCGCTACGCGCGAACGGTCGTAGACGCCGAAGGGGACGAGCGTCTTCAACGAGCACAGGTTCATCGCATCCACGAGCCCGTTGACGCGGTAGAGCGGCTTGTTCTGGAGCACGCGCCGGAGCAGCGCCTCGCTCGAAGGCCGGGTCTTGGTGGGATCGATCCCGAGCGCCTTGTAGAGGCGTCGCACGGGTTCGAGCGCCGCGATGTCGGAAGGCGCGCCTCCCGCGGCGTATTGACGGCGGAGTTCGATCGAGAGTTTTTCGCCCTCGACGCGGAGTTCGGGGCCCGCGTCGCCGACGACGAGTCCGTCGAACGCGAGGCAGCCGAGCAAGAGCTTCCCCCGCAAGGGCTCGGCGAGCGTCACGCCGAAGTCGTCGGAAAGGTCGAGACCCGGGCCCGGAGCGCCGAGCTCATCGGCGAGCATGACGCGCAATCCCTCGGCGCCGAGCACCGAAGCGACCGTCGCGCGATCGAGTCGATCGACGGGACCCGACGTCTCGAGCGCTTCGAGTACCGGCCCGTCGGCCAGCGCCACGGGTCCGGCGTGCCAAACGCCGGCATTCAACAGGACGCCGGTCCCGCCCGCGATTCGGAAGGCGGCCGCGGGTCCCGTCGGCGACTCGCTCCCGCCACAGACGATCAGCAGCATCGCGGCATCGCCGACCGAAAGGAGGAACCGCTTCGCCTCGGGAAAGCGCTGGAGGTGCTTGATGCGCCGCGGGCCGGCCTCGCGAGAATCGAGTGCGACGACGATCGGCGCCTTGCCGCCGAAGCGAAGCCGGTCCCCGGCGTACAGCAGGCGCCCGTAGGGGGCGAACGCCTCCGTCGTCGCGGGGCGCGCCGAAAGCACGAGGTCGCCACCGACGGAGGATTCGGTCATCGCGTGGAATATAGCCCCGGAGGGGGGGCCCGCACGCAATTGATTGCGCTTAGCAAGTAAAGAAAATCGAAAATTCTTTGCTACCCTCACGGCGTGCGAAAAAATCTTTCCTTCGGGGACCCCTTCTCCGCCGGAGCGCCATCGTGAAGCGCGGCCCGTCGGGGACGCGCGTCATCGCCGCCTTGTCGGCGATTGAACCGTACACGGCGTTCCTCCCGAACGATCTGCCGCCGATGCCCCCACTCGAGATTCCGGTGTCGCTCCGACACGAACTCGATGGCGCACTCATCGAACTCGGGCGCCTCGACACGATCACTACGCTCCTCCCCGACAGTTCCGTATTCCTCTACGCATACGTTCGAAAGGAGGCGGTGCTCTCGTCGCAGATCGAGGGGACACAGTCGTCACTCTCGGACCTCCTCTCATTCGAAGCATCGGGGGCCCCCGGCGCTCCGATCGACGACGTGCGAGAGGTTTCGAACTACGTGAAGGCCGTGGAGTTCGGTCGAACCCTTCTCGCGACGCTTCCGTTGAGCGGTCGGTTCCTCCGCGAGGTCCATACGGTCCTCCTCTCGAAGGGGCGCGGGGACGACAAGCGGCCGGGGGAATTCAGAACGTCTCAGAATTGGATCGGCGGGACTCGCCCGGGAAACGCCCTGTACGTTCCCCCTCCTCCCTCGAACGTATCGGAGTGCATCGCCGCGCTGGAGCGATTCCTTCACGATGTTCCCGAGCGAACGCCTCCGCTCCTGAAGGCGGCGCTCGCACACGTCCAGTTCGAGTCGATCCACCCCTTCCTCGACGGGAATGGTCGCCTCGGTCGACTCCTGATCGCGCTCATCCTTTGCGCCGAGAAAGTCCTCTCCGAACCGGTGCTGTACCTGAGCCTCTACCTGAAGCGGCATCGATCGACGTACTACGAATTGCTCCAGAAGACGCGGACCGACGGCGCATGGGAGGAGTGGATCGCCTTCTTCGCGCGCGGGGTGCGGGAAACTGCCGCGCAGGCGGTGACGACCGCACGGGCGCTGACCGAAATCTTCCGCTCGGATCGACGGCGCATTGCGACCATCAAGGGCGCGGCCGGAAGCGCGCTGCGCGTCCACGATGCACTGCAACGATCGGCCGTAGCTTCCATCGCGCGCGTCGTGGAGCGCACGGGGTTGTCGTCTCCGACGGTCCGGGCCTCGCTCGAACGGTTGGCCGGCCTCGGCATCGTTCAAGAGTTGACGGGACAAGCGCGGCATCGTCTGTACGCCTACACGGCGTACCTCGACGCGCTCGACGCGGGAACGTAGGGTCGTCCCATATCGATCGGCGGACGGGACCCGAGTCGGGTGATCGCCGATCGCCCGTCGCCCGACCGCCGAGCCGGTCGCGCCGATCAGAAGTCGAACTGGAACGAGACGAAGAGGCTCCGTCCCGCGGCGGGGAGGCGCGAGAAGGGCTCGGTGTAGCTCTCGTCGAGGAGATTCGAGATGCCGGCGGTCGCCTGGACCGCGCGGCGTCCGCCCATCGACCAGCCGACGCCCGAAAGGAGATCGACCGTCACGAACTGGTCGCCCGTGTCGTCGGGGCGCAGGCCCTGATCGAGCCCGCCACGCACGGCGCCCTCGACGAACCAGCGACGAAAGCCGCACGAGCCGGGCATACCGACGCAATTGGAGAGTCGGGACCCGACGCGCCCGGTCAGCGGCATCGGGTCGATGATGTCGTGGTCGCTCGAGAGCGTGACGCCCGCAGTGCCGAAGAACTCGAGCCCTTCGCACGCGCAGGGGCAGGGGCGGAACGAGCCCTCGGTTTCGAGGCCGTAGAGCATGACGTTGTCGAAGTTCGCCCAGACGTCGTCGGCGCCGATGTGCTTGCGGCCGATGTAGTCGGCGAGATAGTGCCCGAACGCGGCGGCCGACCACGTCATGTGGTTCCACTTCGTGCCGCGGATGCCGACCTCACCCGCGATCGAGGTCTCGGGATCGAGGTCGGGATCGGGGTAGATCGTCACGCCGTTCAGGATCGAGATGCTGAACAGTTCGTCGAGGCTCGGATGCCGGCGCCCGTACGACGCGTTGCCGTACGTGGACCAGCACTTGGACAGCCGATGCGTGAATCCGGCCGCGGCGCCGAAGAGGAGCTCGTCGCTTGCCTCCCCGGTGCGGTTGTCGTCGATGTGGTGCCAGTCGACGCGGGCGCCGATGCGGTAGTCCCAGCAGCCGTCGTACCACTCGTCTTCGATGAGCCCCTTCAGGATCCACTCGTTGACGTCGTAGGTCACGCTGCCGTTGATGCAGACGCCCGGGTCGGCCTGCGGCGTCACGGAGAACTGCTTCGGGATGAACGGGAGCAGCACCGGATTGGGCACGATGCACAGGATCGACTCGGTGCGTTCGACGTGGGCGTACGAGAGCGCGAGTTCGGCCCAGGTCTCGTGGCACGCCGCGAGGTAGAGGTTGCCCTGGAGGCGGAAATCGAAGCGCTTGATCTTGTCCTCGCTCGAGATGCCGTTCGTGGTCCCGGACAGCGTCTGCGAGTCGTCCGACTGGAAAAAGTCGTCGAACGAGAACGACAGCCGCGTGCCGTGGAACACGGGACCGACGTTCAACGATGTCAGCGTCAGGCCGAGGAACGTGCGCGAGTACTTCGGCTGTCCGAGCGCACCGCCGTTGGCGATCGGGCTGCGGATGTCGTCGGCCTGCACGTGCTGGCCGGTGAAGCCGACCGTCGACTGGTTGTCGAGGAAGTAGTCGACGGCGAGGTCGCCCGCCCAGTTCGTGAAGGTGGACGGATCGAGCGTGCCGTCGGCCGTGTCGCGGTCACCGTGGTCTTCGTAGGTGGCGCCAGCCAACGCCGCGATGCGCCCCTGGCCGACTTCGGCCTGGATTCGCTCGCGGAAGCGCTTGTCGGCCGAGTTGTAGGCCGTCGCGACGCGCCCCCACGCCTCGAAGCACTCGTGCCGGTGCGGGCGAATCGGTACGACGTTGATCACGCCACCGGTCGCCTCCGCTCCGCGCAGCGAGGCGCCGGCCCCGTGATAGATCTCGACGCGCTCCGCCGACTCGGGGTCCCAGAGCGACAGCGTCCCGCCGGCGACGCCGAGCGCCTGGCTCGAGGGCCACACGCCGTCGGTCATGATCTTCACGCGGTCGCCGGAAAGACCGCGAATGATCGGAATCGCGAGAAACGGGCTGCCTCCGTCGGCGAACATCACGTTGGGCTGGCGGACGGCGATCTCGGCGAGCGAGAACGGACGGCCCTCTTCGAGTTCGCGCTTGTCGATGACGTCGACCCACTGCGGAATCTGGCGGATCTCGGCGATCCGACCGTCACCCGAAACCTCGCGCTCGTGGCGGAAGAGGATCGCGCGCGGATCGAAGGGATCGGGCGGCGGGAGCGGCGGACCGAGCGGGACATCGCGATCGCGAAAGTCACCGTCGGCGTTGATCTCGGGATTGGGCGGGGGCGGCTCGGCCGGGCGGGGGCGAACGGTCGGCGCGGGGCCGGTCGAAGCCTTCGGCGCCGAGCCCGCGAGCCCGGTCGGAACCGGCGGGCCGTCGGGGATCGCCATGTCCGGGGGAGGCGGAAGCGGCGGCGTGACGGGGATCGCAGGGGAGCCATCGGCCGGCGTCGGAAGGGGGGGGGCAGCGGGGGCCGACTCGACGGGAGGAACCGGATCGGCGGGAGGAGCCGGATCGGCGGGAGGAGCCGGATCGACAGGCGGGGTCGGCGGGACGGGCGGATCGTCGGGGCGCACGGCATCGACGACCGGCGCGGGGGCGGGCGACGGCTCATCGGCGTTCGCCGCGACGGCCGCGACGCAGTACCCGAGGGCCACCGCGGCGAATGCGGCGAAACGTGAGGTGCGAACGGACGCCATCGGAATACACCCTCCTGCGGAAACCCGAGCGTCGAGAGGATACGTGGACGCCGCCTTTCCGACAATCGGATCGTCGGGCCCTTGGGGTGACATCCGGAGCGCTTTCCCGGCGTTGCCTCGGTCGAGCACCGGCAGACTCCCGTCGCGCAGATCGGGTAGCGCCCGCTGCGTGACCCCACGATGGCGCAAGGATGTCGACGACGCGATCCGGTCGTAGCGGCCGGGGGTGGGTGTGCCTGCGGGGGCGGGTCTGCGCTGCGCGGGTATAACCCCGGCGCGCCTCTGCGGAGAGGTGGCAGAGTGGTCGAATGCACCGGCTTGCTAAGCCGGCGTACTGGGTAACCGGTACCGCGGGTTCGAATCCCGCCCTCTCCGCCATACGCTCGACGAGGTCCACTACGAATGGGCTTCGTCGCGCGCCGCAGCAGGGGATTCCCCCCGCGCGCCCACATCGAGCTGGGAATGAAGGTCGGCGTACGCCGGCCTCGGGGGCCACGCACCGGCCTCCGACGGCCCCCACAGAAACAGACGAGGCGGCCGCGCACAAGTTGGCGGGGCAGGACCGCTTCAACGAGGAACCCCTCCGCATGTGGGGCATCTTTCCGTATCGCGTCTGCTGTCTACCTTCCGTCGGCGCGTGGCCGACGTCCAGACGGACACGCCGAAGGGACTGGCGGTGGGCGGCAGTGTGTGTCGCAGAACCTGGGGAAGGCCCGATTGAGGGTCGGACTCGACGTCGGAGCCACAACAACCCAATCAAGAATCGAGGTCAGCGTCGGGCAGGGCTCGTTCGTTCGCGAAGCAGCCGGCTATCGCGCGGGGAGCATTTCGACTCGCAGCCGGCGCGTTTCCATATCGTGGCGGCCTTTGAGGAGTACGGCCCACTCATCCGCGCGTAGTTGCCCAGCGTCGTTCAGTTCCAGCCCGGTCGCCTCACGCGCGTACAGCGTGCCGTCGTCGCCCACGACGAGGAGCTCGCCCGTGGCGGTGCCGAGCAGGAAGAGACGCGGATGGCCCGTCGGCTCGATCATCTCGAGATCTTCGACCTCGCTTGGAAGCATGGCACGCCACATCTCCTTCCCGGTGCCGTCGACGCGCACGAGCACGGGACTCGCTCCACTGCTGGAGCCCGCCAGTACGATTGCAGGTTTGCCGTCCGCATCCGGGAAAAGCCGAGCCGACGTGATGTACGTGCCCGCGTAGAACCGCGCCCGTTCCTCGACGGCGCCCAGAACGATCCGGGGTGTCTCATGTCCCGCGGCTCGAGCCCAGAGCACCGCGTCGCCGCCGATCTCGAGGAGCAGTCCGGGGAGCGCGGGGTGGCTCTGTACGTCATAGACGACGTATCGCTTCCTGAGCGTCCACATCGGGTGTCCGTCGAGATCGAGGGCGACGATCCCCGCGTCGCCTCCGATCCCGAGCGCGACGCCCACCGGGCCCTCTGCAGAGAACAGCGTCGTGCGCGAACTCGTATCCCCCGGAGGTTTCCACGTCCACAGCGGCGAGCCGTCGGCGTTGTATGCCGTCACGACTTCGTGCTCGTCGCTCCTTGGAAACGCCAGCGCGAGCGGGAGCTTCTCTGGGCGCGCGATCCAGTCGAGTCCCCATGCCCAGTCGGCGGTCACGAACGCCTTCGACTCCCCGCCAGCATCATCAACGGGCGCCCATCGAGTACCCGTCCGGCGCCACAGCCCTGGACTGCGATCTGGACCGCTGACAAATGCATAGTCGTCAGCGAGTAGATCGAACTCTAGCTTGGTCGGAGTGCCGACGAGTCCGGGCACCAAT
>JANNRO010000373.1:0-3107 GCA_031401505.1 Planctomycetia bacterium | reverse complement strand
CGCGTCGGCGACACCCGCGAGCGGGTGACTGGCCGGGACGAACGCGGGCGCCACGTACCCACGCGCCCGGTCACCGAGCAACTCGGCAACCGCCACGGGTTTCAGACAACCGCCGAGTGCCCGCGCCCGGCGCGCGTCGATTGCCGTCACGTCGTCGATGCCGCGGATCTCGAGCCGGTTCCACGGCAGCGAACGCCCCGAGAGCGACCACGTGAGGACCGACAACTTCTGCGCCGCGTCGTAGCCGGCAGTATCGAGCCGCGCGTCGGCCTCGGCGAACCCCCGGCGGCGGGCGTCGTCAAGGGCACTCTCGATCGTGGCACCCTCGCGGTCGATCGCGGTCAGCACGACGTTGCTCGTCGCGTTCAAGATCGCCTCCACGCGGGCGACGGTGGTCGTCGCGAGCGAACGCTCGACGACACGGATCAACGGCACCCCGGCCGCGACGCTCGCCTCGAAGCGCAGCGACGCCCCGCTCGCCGCGGCCAGTTCATGGAGCGAGGCAATGCGATCGGCGAGCAACGCCTTGTTGGCGGTTACGACCGAAATTCCACGTCGCAGCACGTGCTCCACGAATTCGCCCGCGGGCACGATTCCGCCGATTGCCTCGACGACCACGTCGTAATCGGCGGCGAGGAACTCCTGGGGATCGGCCCCGATCGGCGCGTCGGGGCGGACGCGGCGCTCGCGCGTGACGTCGCGCACCAGCACGCACTCGATCTGGAACGACACGCCGTGGCGGCGCGCGAGCTCGTCGTGGCGCGAGGCCAGGAGCTCGACGAAGCCCTGGCCCACGGTGCCGAGCCCCAGCAACCCGACGCGAATGACGCGCGGGGCCGGGTGCGGGAACGAGGGGTTGGCTAGAGATCGCGGGCGAAGCGACGGACGCAGCGTTCGGGAGAGCGGGAGGGGAACGACGGACACGGAAGGCTCCTATCGAGGAGCCGGGAACCAAGCCGAGCCTGTCCGTGGGGCGACGCCGCGGGGGCCGCCGTTCGAGGTCGTCCCCGAAGGACCGACCCGAAAACGAAACGACCTCCTCGGCGTCGAGGAGGTCGTGTTGTGGCGGTCTTCCGAGGAAGCCCGCGTCGAATACGCGCTCATCGATCCCTTGCGGGCAAGACGTAGCACCTTGTCGCGTAGCGACCGGTTGCTGCAGCGTCGTCGGGCTTGGTCCCTCGGCTGCTCTGGATGAGAGAAATCGCGCTCAAGGCGCGACTTCGATCGGATGGTGAGGAAAGAACGGGAGCCGCAGGCGCTCGATGGCGGGGGAGAGTAGCCGAGGCGCGGGCCTCGTCAAGCGAGATTCCGATTCCCGCTCGATGGGGGCTGCAGGCGAAGTCCGTTTGTGGCACCATACGGCCATCGGAAAGGTTCCCGGGAGGTGACGCGATGAGTGAACGCGACGTGAGCCCCGCGGCGGAATCCACACCCGCGTGTCGAGGGCGCTGGAACGCGACCGGACTTCTGCTGGGGATGCTCGGCGATGCCGGCGGCGCGCTCGTCGGATGGGTGACCGCTCGTCCGATGTACCAATGCGAAGGGATCGTCTACATCGCGCCCAACATGCCGACACCTCAGGATCCCGCCGGCGTGAACGTCCTCCCGTTCTTCAACGGCTTCGTCGCGTATCAGGTCCAACTCCTGGAGTCGATCCACGTGGCGAACCTGGCGGTCGCCACGACGCCGTGGCAGAAGTCCGGCGAGGGCGCGACGGCGGAGGTGGCCCAGCGCTTCTTCGACCGCCGGAGCATCGTCCACAAACCGGATACGCAGCACATCCTCGTTCGATTCACGGACCCGAGCCCCGATGTCGCCCTCGCCGGCGTGCGCGCCCTTCTCGATGCATATTCGATGCTGACGGCCGAGGAGAGCGCGAAGGACGATCGTCTGACGCTCGTGTCGACCCAGGCGGACGTCCTGGCGGCGCAGCGGAAGGACGGCGAGGCCAAACTGAACGAGCGGGTCGCCGCGTTTGGGGGCATCGAAGGGCTGGAGTTGCGGCACAAGGCGACCGTGGACCGATTGCTCGCCGCGGAAGCCGCGCAGGAAAAGTTGCCGCGCACGCCCGTCGAACACCTGGACTCCCTGCGGCAGGAGTCGGTGAGACTGGGTCAAGTTCGAGTAGAAGTCAGCGGCCTACGAGCCGAGAGCGAAGACTTGGGCCGCCGACTCGAACAGATGCGTGCGTTGAAGGAGCAGCTATCCGCTCAGCTCGTAGGAAAGGGACGGATCAGCATTTCTCACTCCGGTACCCGTCCTCAATCGCCCATCGAGTCCGATTGGGCACGGAGGGCGGCCGTAGGGGCCGCCGTCGGAGCGTCGTTGGGTGTCGGGTTTGCCGCGCTGTGGTTCCTTCGCCGACGAACGCCCGCCCGTCCCGCGGCCTGAGGCCGCGCAAGGCATGGAGGGACGCGCGCGCGCGACTATGCTCGGCCCCGCCTCTCGGGACGTCTCCCGAGCGTCGAACTGCGTTCGGGAGAAGCGTCCATGCGAGTTCTTGTGACCGGTGGCGCGGGCTTCATCGGCAGCCACGTCGCCGATGCCCTGATCGCGGCCGGTCATACGGTCGCCGTCATCGACGACCTCTCGACCGGGCGCCAAGAATTCGTTCCGGCGAAGGCGAAGTTCCTGAAGGCCGACATCGGAGCCGCCGAGGCGGCGACCTTCATCCAGAACTGGAAGCCCGAGGCACTCGCGCACCTGGCCGCGAAGGTCAGCGTGCGTGACTCGGTCGAGGACCCGGCCTTTGACGCGCAGACCAACGTGCTCGGGAGCCTTGCGATTCTCGAGGCATGCCGTCAGGCGGGGACGAAGCAGGTCGTCTTCTCGAGCACGGGCGGCGCGATGTACGGCATCGCCAAGCGGCTTCCCACCGCCGAGAGCGAGGGACCGACCCCGCTAAGTCCCTATGGCTGTGCCAAGCTCGCGGTCGAAGGGTACCTCGGCTATTTCGCGCGCGTCTACGGCGTGCGCACATGTGCGCTTCGCTTTGCCAATGTCTACGGCCCTCGCCAGAGCCCTCACGGCGAAGCGGGCGTCGTCGCGATCTTCGCGGACCGCTACCTCAAGGGCGAGGTCCCGACGATCTACGGCGACGGCAGCCA
>JANNRO010000372.1:0-1929 GCA_031401505.1 Planctomycetia bacterium | reverse complement strand
GCGTGCCGTACGACCCGGGAATGAAGACGTTCGCCGCGGGAATTCGCGCCGCGACGGCCTGCTGCTCGGCATCGAGGTAGGAGCCGGCATGGCCGAACTCGAGTTCAACGTAGTAGTGGACGTCGCAGGTCGCGTCGCCCGAGAACTTGAGCGTCACGCGGGGCAACGAGAAGCCCGAAAGGTCGCCGCCCGGGCTGGGTTCGAAATCCTGATCGTCCCAGTCGAAACCCTCCCATCGCGTCTGGATCGTCAGGTTGATCTTCAGCAGGAACGTGCCGCCGCGGATCCAGAAGCCGCCGTCATAGCCGGCCGAGCCGCAGCCGCCGACCAGCGATGCGTCGGAACGGGCGGAGGCGAGGTAGCGATCGACCGAGGCCTGGACTTCACGGTCGGAAGGTGCCGACTGCGCATCCAAAACCCGCTCGACGACCGACGGCGCGACGGGGAGCGAGCAAACGTTCCCCGCGCACTCGTTCGCCAGGGCCGGAGCAGCTCCGAGGACGACACCCGCCACCGCCATGAGGATCACCGACTTCATGAACGACCTCCCGGGAACGACGATCGGGGACGACCTGGAACGACGGAACACCCTCGTACGTGCGGGCACGCCGACGCCGCGAGGGTTTGTAGACGGGCGTCGACCGAAATGGGAGCGGAAAAACGCCGCGCCGTCGCCCGACCGCCTCGGGTGTCGCCGGACCGCGTCCGGACGTATGCTCGGCGTCATGTCCCGCACGACGTCCCGACGATCGGTCGGCCTCCACGGGTCGGCACTCCCATCGACCGGCGGCCTCGGGACCCGGACTCGATGCGTCCGCTGGATGGCGACGGGCATCTTCCTCGGCTTCGCGTCGGCGTGCGGAGGGGGCGGTGGCGGTGGCGTCGTGCTGACACCCGGCACCGTCGACATCACCGTAGACGCCGGGGAAGTCGCCCGGACTCTCGCGATCTCGACCGAATTTTTCGCACCCGACGATTGCGCGATCGTCGAGGGGCTCGTACCGACGCCGGGCGCGCGGCGGCTCCTGCGCTTTTCGACGTCGATCGCCAACTACGGTGCACTCGATTTGGTCGTGGGCGATCCGACGAATCCAATACCCCCGCTCGTCGCGTTGGACTTTCAATTGAGCCCCTGCCACGGCCACCGTCACTTCGAGGGGTGGGCCGAATACTCGCTCGAAGATGAACTCGGCCAAGTCGTCGGCTCGGGCCACAAGCAGGCGTTCTGCCTCCGCGACTCCTCGCAGTTTTTCGGGCCGGCGACCACCTATGACTTCACCTGTGAGTTCCAGGGGATTTCATCCGGCCATCACGACTTGTATGCGTCCCACCTCGACGGTCAGTGGATCGACATCACGGAGGTGCCGGCCGGCTCGTACGTGCTCGTCGTGACGGCGAACGCAGCGGAAAAGATCGTCGAAGTGGACGACCGATACCCGAACACGGTGCGCGTGCCGGTCGTCATCCCACCGTAGCGCGCTCGGGCGCTCCGCGGGCGTCGGGCTGGGCGCATTCGGGTAGGCTCGGCGCCTGCGGCCGTCGACGTGCGTTTTCCGACAGGACCGGAGCACGAACTGATGCGGGGTTGCTTGGCCGCCGTCCACCCGCGCGTGCGACGGGACGACGGCGTCGAATCGCTGTTCCTCGAGGAGGAGATCGCCGACCTTCTCGCGGCGGGCGAGCGCGGTTGGGTCGGGCTGGTCGCACCCGAGGGCGCCGGGCGCACGACCACCCTCGAGCACCTCGCGGCCGTCTTCGCCGGCGACTCTCGTCTATCGCTGACCGACGGGCCTCCGGGGCGACTCGACTCCGATCCATCCGATCCAATGGAGACGCTCGCCGTCTATGCCGATGACACCATCGCGAAGATCGAAGAGCGCCACGTCTACTACCTCGCTCCGTGGGACGAGGACGACCGGGTCGAGTACC
>JANNRO010000371.1:0-1733 GCA_031401505.1 Planctomycetia bacterium | reverse complement strand
TCGACGTCGAGTGCTTCGAAGAAGCGGGCGTCGAGGGCCGGGCGGTCCTCGGGGCGCTTGGCGAGGCAGGCCATGACCAACTGTCGAAGCGCGAGCGGGACGTCGGTCGGGAGCGGCAGCGGAGTGGTCTCGAGGATCGCGTAGAAGAGCGGGACGATGCCGGGCGCGTCGAACGGGACCCGGCCGGCGAGCGCGCGGTACAGCACCGCCCCGATACCCCAGACGTCGGATGCGAGCCGATGTCCGTCGCCGCTGATGACTTCGGGCGCGAGGTAGTGCGCCGTGCCCGCGATTTTCGTGGCGGACGACGTCTTGCGGCTCTCGCTTCCGAGGAAGCGCGCCAGACCGAAGTCGACGATCTTCACGACGCCATCCTTGCGTCGAAGGACGTTCGCGGGCTTGACGTCGCCGTGAACGACACCTGCCGCGTGCGCCGCGCCGAGCCCTGCCGCGAGGCCGCGCGCGAGGACCACGACCTCGGCGACGGGAAGCCGGCCGCCGCCGTCGAGGAGCGACTCGTACGACGAGCCGTCGACGTACTCGAGCTCCAGCATCCAACCGCCGGCCTCGGCATGAAGGTGATAGAGCATCGCGATATTCGGGTGGACGATCGCTCCGAGGGCTTGTGCCTCGCCCAGGAACTGGCGACGTGCGGCTTCCGGCACGGGCTCGTCGCCGATGTCGCGCACGACCTTCAGTGCGACGGGACGCCCGATCACCGTGTCCTTCGCGCGGAAGACGAGACCGAATCCCCCGGCACCAATCTGCGCTTCGATGTCGAGGTTTCCGAAGCGTCCGCCTGCTTCGATCGAGCTGCCGGGTCGTTTGAAGGGGCCTTCAGCGGGACCGACGGTGCTCACGGTGGCGGGGTCTCCCGCCGAGACGATACCGACGATTCGATGGCGAGCCCTGGCCCGGTGCTCGGACCGGCGACCGGAAGCGCCCGGGCGCAAGGGCGCGGGTAGTCTGCCGCAACCCATGATCCGCGATCCCGAACTCGCCCGGCTGCTCGCTCCCCTTGCCCGTACGGTGGATTCCGTCACACCCGAGGCGGACCTGGTGAAGTTGCTCCGCTCGGGCAAACGGCTGCGGGTCAAGCTCGGCATCGACGCGACGTCCACGAGCGTCCACATCGGAAACGGCATTCCGCTGTGGAACATGCGCCGGCTCCAGGACATGGGTCACCAGGCCGTGTTCATCATCGGCGACGCGACCGCACTGGTCGGCGACCCCTCGGGCAAGGACAAGACCCGCCCGATGCTGACGCCCGCGCTGGTCGAGTCGAACATCACGACGTGGATGTCGCAGATCGGGAAGATCGTCGATCTCGGGAAGGCCGAGGTCCGCCGCAACAGCGAGTGGTTCACGCCCATGCCGTTCCTCGAGGTCTTGAACCTCGCCGACCGCATGACGGTCCAGCAGATGCTCGAACGCGACGCGTTCGAGAAGCGCTTCGAGGCCCAGACGCCGATCTCGATCCGTGAGTTTCTCTACTGCCTCATGCAGGGATGGGACTCGGTGAAAGTCGCGGCCGACGTCGAACTGGGTGGCACCGACCAGACCTTCAACCTGAACGTCGGCCGCAAGCTGATGGAGCAGGAGGGATTGGCGCCCCAGGTTTGTCTCGTATCTCCGTTGATCGAGGGCGTCGACGGGTCGGCCAAGATGTCGAAGTCGCTCGGCAATTCGATCGGGCTTTCGGACGCGCCGAGGGACCAGTTCGGCATGTGCAT
>JANNRO010000370.1:0-14976 GCA_031401505.1 Planctomycetia bacterium | reverse complement strand
CCCCCGGAGATGACGCCGGTCTCGAGCATCACCGGCGAGGTGATGCTGCTCGCGCTGACCAGCACGGAGGGCGGCGCGTCACCGCTCGACCTGCGCCGCGTCGCCGAGTTCGACCTGCGCACGCGCATTCTCGCGATCGGGGGCATCGCGCAGGTCACGGCGCTGGGCGGCGAGATGCCGGAGTTCCAGGTAAACGTCCGGCCCGACGACCTGCTCCGCTATGGGCTCTCGCTCGACGACGTCGCCACGGCGGCGAAGGCCGCCCACGCACCGGTCGGCGGCGGCTATCTCGCTGACGTGAACGGCATCGAACTCCCATTGAGCCCGCTGACCCGCGCCGAGAGCGTGGAAGACATCGCCTCGACCGTCGTCGGGGAGTGGCGCGGGACACCGGTGACGCTTTCGAAGGTCGCCGACGTCCGCGAGGGCGGCGCCCCCAAGCGCGGAACGGGATCCGCCGACGGCCGAGACGCCGTCATCATGACGCTCCAGAAGAACCCCGGCGTCAACACGTTGAAGCTGACGGCCGCGATCGATCACGCGCTCGACGATTTCGAGAAGACGATGCCCAAGGGGATGAAACTCAATCGTCACGTCTTCCGGCAGGCCGATTTCGTCCAGGTCGCCGTAGGCAACGTCGTCCACGCGCTGCGCGATGGCGTGATTTTCGTCGTGATCATCCTCGTCCTGTTCCTGCTCAATTTCAGGACGACGTTCATCACCCTGACCGCGCTGCCGCTCTCGATCGGCGCGGCGCTGTTGATCCTCCACGCCTGGGGCTCGTCGATCAACGTCATGACGCTCGGCGGCCTGGGGGTCGCGATCGGGTCGCTCGTCGACGACGCCATCGTGGACGTAGAGAACGTCTTCCGGCGACTTCGCCAGAACGCGGCGCTCGCCCCCGAGTTGAGACGACCGGCCATCCAGGTGGTGTACGAGGCGAGCGTCGAGGTCCGATCGGCGATCCTCGTCGCGACGATCATCATCGTGCTCGTCTTCGCGCCGCTCTTCCTCCTCTCCGGCGTCGAGGGTCGGTTCTTCCGACCGCTGGGGGCCGCGTACGTCATCAGCCTTGCCGCGTCGCTCGTCGTCGCCGTCACCGTCACGCCCGTGCTTTGCTACTGGCTCCTCGGGCGCGCGAAGGCCACCCAGCACGGACGCGACAGCTGGCTCGTCCGCATCCTGAAGCGCTTCTACGCGCGCACGCTCGGGTGGGCGTTGAGGGCCAAGGCGGTCGTCGTCGGAGGCGCGGTTGCCGTCGTGACGGCGGCGGTCCTGCTCGTGTCCACGTTCGGGTCGTCGTTCCTTCCCGAGTTCAACGAGGGGAGCCTCACGCTCTTCCTGAACACGCCGGCGGGAACTTCGCTCGCCGAGTCCAACCGGATCACCCGGCAGGTCGAGCTGCAGATCATCAAGCTGCCCGGCGTCGCGTCCGCGACGCGCCGCACGGGGCGTGCCGAGAACGACGAGCACGCCGAGCCGGTCAGCGCCAGCGAAATGGACGTTCGCTTGAAGCCGGGCGTTCGCGTGGAGGATGTCCACCACGAGCTCGTGAAACTCTTCAAGGCGACGCCCGGGCTCACGGCGCAGATCGGCGGCCCGATCGGCCATCGCCTCTCGCACATCCTCTCGGGAACGCCGGCCGCCGTCGCCATCAAGATCTTCGGTGACGATCTCCCGACGCTCCGCACGATCGCGAAAGAGTTGGAGAGCGCGCTGGCCGGTGTCCCGGGTGTCCGCGATCTCGTCGCCAACCGCGAGGTGCGCGCCGAGCACCTGCCGATCGCCTTCGACCGCGAAGCGCTCGCCCGGTACGGTTTGACTCCCGCGGACGTCGCGAGCCAGGTCGAGACGGCGTTCCTGGGGCGACACGTCGGCATGATCCATCGCGGCGGCACGCGATCCGACGTGGTCCTTCGATTGACCGAGTCGGCGCGTGACGAGCCTTCCGACGTCGAGAACTTCATGCTTCGGGCGCCGTCGGGTGCCATGCTCCGGCTCGCGAGCGTCGCCCTTGTGCGCCGCGACGAGACGTCCAACCTGATCGCGCGCGAGAACGTCAAGCGCAAGGCGGTCGTCTCATGCAACGTCGCCGAGGGCTTCAACCTGGGAGATCTCGTCGCCGAGATCCGCAGGCGCGTCGATCCGATCGTGACCCGCTACCCGGGTACATTCGTCGAATACGGAGGCCAGTTCGAGGCGCAGGAAGAGGCGAGTTCGCTCATTCTCTGGTCTTCGCTCGCCGTCCTGGTGCTCATCTTCGCCGTGCTGTTCGCGTCTCTTCGGTCCATCCGACCCGTCTTGCTGTGTCTCCTGAATCTTCCGCTGGCACTTGTCGGCGGCGTCGCCGCGGTCTTCCTCTCCGACTCTCCGTCCGCGATCCGGAATGCGATCGCGCTGTTCCGCGGCGGATACGTTCCGCCCGTGCTGTCGATTGCGTCACTGGTCGGCTTCATCGGTCTCGCGGGCGTCGCGATCCGCAACGGACTGCTGCTGATCGACCACTACTACCATCTGATGGAAAAGGAAGGCGTACCCAAGGCGCGCGCGATGGTGCAGGGAGCCGAGGAACGCCTGGTCCCGATCCTCATGACGGCGCTTTCCTCCGCGCTGGCGCTGATTCCCCTCGTGCTTGCCAAGGGCGAAATCGGCAGCGAACTTCAGCATCCGCTCGCCGTCGTGATGCTCGGCGGCCTCGTCAGCAGCACGATCCTGAATCTCTACGTCGTTCCCGTCGGTTTCGCCCTGTTCGGGGGCGGACCTCGCATCCGCAGCACGATCCACGTTTCGGCCACCCAGTCCTGACCACTCTCCATCCTCTTCTACTTTCGGAGTCACCGACCATGCGCACGCAGTCCGTCGCTCTCGTTCTGTCTCTCGGCTTCGTCGGCTGCGGGGACAAGGCCCCTCCCGCGTCGGGCCCGTCGTCCCCACCGCCGACATCCACACCCGCTCCGTCCGCGCCCGCAACGGACCACGGCGCGACCGTGGATCTCGGTCACATCGCGATCGCCGGCCACGAACTCTCCGTTCTTCGTCTCGGCGACATCGTCCCGGGCAAGGAAGGGGCGTTCGAGGTCGCGCTCGTCAAGGGCCCGGCCGGAGCGACCATCGGCTCGCTGAACCTCTACGCGTGGGTCGAAGAAGAAGGGGACGGGCAAGCGAGCGCACCTGCCAAGGGCACGGTCGAGAAGGACAAACTCCACTTTCACGTCGTCCCCAAGGCCGATGCAAAGGCGTTGAAGCGCATCACGCTGCGCCTTCGGGCCGGCAACATCGACGAGCGGGGCAGCCTGCCGCTCGACGGTCACGGTCACGAGCACGGGGCGACGCCGCACGAGGGCGTCATCGCGGCGTTCAAGGGTTCGGACGGCGCGATCGCCGGCCACCTCGAATTGAAGCTCCACGACGACAAGGGCGACCTCGAGTTGTGGATCGCGAAGGACGCGAAGATCACCCAGCCGTTCGACCTGCCGCTCGACGCGACGATCCATGTCGAGTTCATCGACGTCGGCAACCGCAAGGTGGAACTCCGCGTGCGCAACGCGGTGAAGAACGAGGACGAGGACGGCACCGCGAACGTGCGCGACGGCAAGACGAATTACTTCATCTTTCCGGGCGAGACCGGCGCCGATGCCAAGTGGTTGATGGGCGTCAAGTTCGCCTCCATCGTACGGTTGATGTTCAAGGCGAACGGCAAGGCGTTGACGTCCGAGGAGTTCATGCTGGTGCCCCACACCCACGCGGACGGGAAGGGTCACGGCAAGTGAACTCTCTCCGGGTGGCGATCCTCGGTCTGGTCGCCATCGCGGCGACGGGGTGTATGCGCTACACCCCGTCGCCCGTCGAACCGTCGGTGGCGTTGCGTTCGAGTCGCCCTCCAGCGGGGCCGATCTCCTACGAAGCCGCCGTCCGATGGGCGATCGAGCACAACCCCGAGCTTCGAGCGCTTGCGTGGCGCGCGGATGCTGTGGCTTGGTCGCCGGCGTCCGAGCCCTTGGCGATCGGGGTCGGCCGTGGCTCGGACACACGTGCGGAGGCAGGGCTGTCGCTCGACGCCCTGTCGCTGCTCGGCTTGGGCACGAGGCGGGCCGAAGAGGCGCTCGCGTGTGCGCGGCGCGACGAGAGTTGGATGGCGTTTCATGAGCGTGCCCGGGCGATCGCGGGCGAGATCGCGGAACTGTATGCCGTCGATGCCGCGATGGCGGCGATGCCGCCGTACCCCGCCGTCGGGATCGACGTGCGCGCGTTCGTCAACGCGGGACTCGATGCACCCGCCTCGGAAGCCGCCGCCCTCGCGACGGAATCGGACGTGCGGACGGAGAACGCCGAGCGCGCGACGCAGCGTCGCGCGTTCCGGAGTGCGGTTGCGAGGCTTCTCGGGCTCGGCGATGCAGCGATCGAACTCGCCCCGACGGCGCCGAACTGGCCGACCATACCGAAGGTCGCGCCGGAGGCGCTCGCGACGACCCGGATCGACGTCCAGCGACGCGTCGCATCGTTCGAGGTGGCCGATCGGGCGCTACGGCGGGCGGTCGCGGCGCAGTGGCCCGGTCTCGTCCTCGAGCCGCAGGTCGCGCTCGATCCATCGACGCTCTTCGGTCTGGTGACACTTCGGATTCCCATCGGTGCCGGGCGCGAAGTTCGCGCGGCGGAGTCCGAGCGCGAGGCCGCACGTGCCGACGTCGACGCCGCCGTCCTCGCGGCGCTACAGGACGCCCGCGATGCAACGGACCGGTTCGCACAGGCGGAGCGGCTGACCGTGGCGGCTCGCACGAGGCTCGACGCTTCGACTCGGTTGGGCGCCGCGACGAAGACGCGGCTTCAGGTCGCAGGTGGGTCCGTGACGGAGACCCTCTTCGCTCAGGACGCCGTCCTTGCGTCCGCCAAGGCGTTGCGCGAGGCGCTGGTGGACGAGGCGCGTGCGCGGGCACGAGCCGCCGTCGCCAACGGTTGGCCTTCGCCACTCGCGACACCATGACCCCCTTTCGTGTCGAGCCACGCTCCCCCGCGCCCGCCTGACGATGGGCGAGCGATTTCCTCCGTGGCAGAAATGAACGCCGAGGCGACGAAGTCATCCGTGTTGGCACGGCACGCCCGTCCGTCCACGCTCTGGGCGCTGATGACGCGCGAGCGTTGGATGGAAGTCGCGCGCATCTTCGGCACCGGGTTCGTCTCACTGCTCTTCTGGGGAGGCGTCGTTCCGATCGAGGTGCTCTGGGCGGCGGTCGCGGTGGGCCTCTATCCGCTCGTCAAGACCGGGGTCCTCGACCTGATCCACGAGCGCAAGGTCGGTACCGAGATCTTCGTGACCGTCGCCACTCTCGTCGCCATGTTCGGCGGCGAGACGGTGGCGGGCGCCGTGCTGATGGTCATCATCCTGATCGCGGAGTTCATCGCCGATCTCAATACGGAACGCGCCCGGGAATCGATCAAGTCGCTCATCGGCTCGGTGCCGCAATTCGCGCTGGTGCGGGACGCGAGCGGGGAGCGGACCGTCGCGATCGGCGAGCTGAAGCTCGGCGACGTCGTGCTCGTGCGCCCCGGCGAAAAGATCCCGGTCGATGGCCGGGTGGTCGGCGGGCAGGGCTCGGTCAACGAGGCGCCGATCACCGGAGAGAGCGTTCCGAAGGACAAGGACGTCGATGCGCCGGTCTTCGCGGGCACCGTCGTCGAATCGGGCGCGCTGGACATCCGCACCGAACGACTCGGCGCCGACACCACGTTCGCCCGCATCATCGCGCTCGTCGAGCGCGCCGAGTCCGAGAAGGCCCCCGTACAAAAGATCGCCGACAAGGTGGCGGGGCGCCTCATCCCGGTGGTCTTCCTGCTCCTGATCGTCGTGTACGTCGTCACGCGGGACGTGCGGACCATCGTGACGCTGCTGATCTTCACTTCGCCCGCGGAACTGGGTCTCGCCACTCCACTGGTGATGATCGCGGCCATCGCGCGCGCGGCACGCTCCGGCATCCTGATCAAGGGCGGGATCCACCTGGAAACGCTGGCGAAGGTCGACGTCGTCGTGTTCGACAAGACCGGAACGCTGACGGCGAACCGTCCGGAGGTGGTGGCGGTCGACTCACGCGACCCCGCCTTCGACGGCGACCGACTGCTTCGCCTCGCGGCCGCCGCGGACCGGCGCTCGGCGCACCCGCTCGCCAAGGCGGTCGTCCATGCGGCGACACGGCGCGGCATCGCCGTGCCCGAGCCCGAAACCTTCGAGCAGGTGGAGGGGCGCGGCGTCAGGGCCGGCGTCGAGGGACACGCCGTGCTGGTGGGCAACGCCTCGCTGCTGCGCGAGAGCGGGGTGTCGATCGAATCCGTCGTCGAGGGAGGCGGGCGTACGCCGGTGCATGTCGCCGTCGACGGTCGGTTCGTCGGCGTGGTCCTCATCGCCGATGCGCTGCGCCCGGGCGCGAAGGATGCGTTGGCGGAGTTGAGGGCCAGCGGCGTCAAACGTATCGTGATGCTGACCGGCGACAATGCCGGTGCCGCCGGCGCCGTAGCGACGGAACTCGGCATCGACGAGGTGCACTCCGGCCTGATGCCGGAAGACAAGGTGGCGGCCATTGCCGAGCTGCAGCGGCAGGGTCACCGCGTCGCCATGGTCGGCGACGGCGTCAACGACGCGCCTGCTCTGGCGAAGGCGGACGTCGGCATCGCGATGGGCGGGGGTGGCACGCAGGCCGCTCTTGAGGCCGCCGACATCGCGCTGATGACCGACGATCTGGGCAAGATCGCCGCGGCGCGTGCGATCGCCCGCCGCGCCTACCGCACCATAAAGGAGAATCTGTTCGTGGGCGTCGGCGTGGTGCACGTGCTCGGCATCACCGCCGCGCTGCTCGGGTGGATCGGCCCGATCGAGGCGGCCGTCATCCACCTGGGGCCCGACGTGCTGGTGTTCGTCAATTCGGTGAAGTTGCTCCACGTCCGAATCAAGGGTGCGTAGGGCGAGGCACACCGGCGGCGACGGTCACCGGCGGCAGGTGCCGGCGCGAACCCGCGAACGTCGACGGCCTCGCGGCGCCTCCGGTTCCGGCCGTTCGTACCGCGGAGCGTGACCCCGTGGCGACCCGGGGCGAGGAACGCGGCATCCAAGATCGGCAGGGAACATGAAATAACTGTACAACGTCGTAGTTGTAGTATAGTGCGTTCGCGGGCCCCGGAGTCGATCCATGCGAAACCCCCTCTTCCTTGCCGTTGCGCTCGTCACGGGACTTTCGGGAGCGTCGCCCGCCCGCGCCGACGGAGACGCCGACGCCGCGACGCACGGCGACGACGCCGCCACGCCGCAGACGACGCTCGACGCCGAAACGAACGGCGTGCGTGTGCGCCAGTATCAGCTCGGCTGCCTCTCCCAGCTCACCTACCTGATCGTCTCCCGAGGCGAGGCGGCGGTCGTGGACCCGCAGCGCGACGTGGGCCACTACCTGCGCGACGCCAAGCAGCTCGGGGCGAAGGTCACGACCGTCTTCCTCACGCACACGAATGCCGATTTCGTGGCCGGCCACACCGAATTCGCACGGCTCGGTGCGAAGATCCACATCTCGGGTGCGAGCGGTTCGAAATTCGCCCACGAAGCGCTCGTGGACGGCTCGACCGTGAAAGTCGGCGACGCCACGATCACGGCCTGGGCCACGCCCGGCCACACGCTGGACGCGATGACGCTGTTGCTTCGCGTGCCCGGCGCGACAGTCGACCCGCTGTACGCCTTCACGGGCGATACGCTCTTCATCGGCGGCATCGGCCGTCCGGATCTGGTCGGCGGAGACTCCACGCCGATGCGTCTGGCCGGGTCGGCGTTCGACTCGATCACGCGGTTGAAGGGACTCCCCGACGAGGTCCGGATCCTGCCCGCGCACGGCGCCGGCTCGCTTTGCGGCGCACACCTGGCACCCGAGACCGTCTCGACGATCGGCGCGCAGCGCACGTCGAATCCCTACTTCGAGGACATGAGCCGCGCGCGGTTCATGTCGCTCGTCGTCACGGGACTCCCCGCGGCGCCCGCCTACTTCCAGCACAACGTTCGCCTCAATCGCGAGGGGCCGCCGGTGATCGAGGGTGCACCCGCGACTCCGACGCCGCTCACGCCCGCCGAGGTCGACGCGAAGGCACGGACGGGAGCCTGGTTGATCGATCTTCGCGACGCGAAAGCGTACGCGGCGGGCCATGTCGAAGGTTCGATCAACGTGGCAGTCCGCGGTCGGCTCGACACGTGGACGGGCACCGTCGTGCCCTTCGACGCCGCCGTCGTGCTGATCGGCAGCGACACCGAAGTACGTGAGGCCGCGTTGCGTTTCCGTCGCATCGGGCTCGACCGGGTGGACGGCCAGCTGGCCGGCGGAGTGGACGCCTGGAAGGCGGCGGGGCTTCCCTTGCGCACGACCGAACTCTGGACGCCCGCCCGGCTGGCCCAAGCGATGCGGGAAGGACGCGAACCCGTGATCGTGGACGTTCGCACCGCGGACGAGTACGTCGACGTGCGGCTGGGCGACTACGCCAATCTGGCTCTCTCCGAATGGGATCGATTCGGGCAGGTGCTCGACCCGAAGGCTCCGGTGCTTTTCGTGTGCAACTCGGCCTATCGATCCAGCATGGCGGTCGGATTGGCCGAGCGGCTGGGCTTTGCGAACGCCTCGAGCCTCGAGGGCGGCCTCGATGCCTGGCTCACCGCGGGCCTGCCCACGAAGGGATCGGCCCCCGTCGTTTCGTCGCCGGCGGCGAAGCCGTCCGCGAGTCCGGCCGCGGCCGCCGGGGGCGGCTTCCTGCTGCCCGAATCGATCGCGCCCGCGGCGCTGGCCGTCGGGTTGCTCGACCAGGCGAGAGCCTGGGCCGTGATCGACGTGCGCCCGGCATGGGCGTTCGGCGAGTATCACGTTCCGGGTGCGACGCGTGTCGAACTCGACGGGCTCCTCGAGCACGTGCGCCGGCTCGATCCCGCGTTGCGCGTCGTGATCGTCGACCGCGACGGATCGACGGCGCACGCCGCCGCGGGAATGCTCGCGGCGCTCCTCCCGGGCCGACCGGTCCGGGTGCTGAGCGGTGGTACGGCCGCGTTCTGGCGCGATGTCGAGTGGCTCGGGAACTCGCCCGCCGCGCAATCCGCGCCCGCGGCCACCACGCCCGGGGCGACCCCTCAACCGTCCGCGCCCGCGCCGTCGAACGTATC
Organism: Planctomycetia bacterium; assembly: GCA_031401505.1. Lineage (GTDB taxonomy): Bacteria > Planctomycetota > PLA2 > PLA2 > JAEUHO01 > JANNRO01. The sequence goes on along the minus strand of JANNRO010000370.1, from coordinate 5,807 downwards.
GCCCCTGAAGAAGCGAGCGGCTGGCTGCTAGCCGTTCGCCCGACCGGAGACTCGAACGTGACTTCTCTCCCCACCTCGGCGGTGATCGCGCCGCGCCCGTACTGGAACCCGTATCTCGCGGGCGTCGGCCTCGGGCTGACGCTGCTGCTCTCGTTCGTCACGCTGGGGGCCGGGCTCGGCGCATCGGGCTTCATCGCCCGTGCGTCGGCCGAGGCCGCACACGTCGTCGCGCCCGCGGCGATCGAGGCGAACGGCTACGTCGGCGGCTGGTTCGACGACGGCCCGGCGCTTCGTCACTACCTCGTGTTCATGGGGCTCGGGGTGTTGGTGGGCGGCTTTTTCTCGGCGCTCGCCGCGCGCCGCGTCCGCCCGCAGGTCGAGCGGGGCCCTCGCTCGTCCGTACGTCGCCGCCTCGTGCTGGCGCTGATCGGCGGAGCGCTCGTGGGCTTTGCGAGTCGCATGGCGGGTGGATGCACGTCGGGGCAGTCGCTGACCGGAGGGGCGTTGCTGCTCGAGGGCTCGTGGGCGTTCACGCTCGCCGTGTTCGCGGGCGGATTCGGGGCCGCGTGGTTCGTGCGCAAGGAGTGGATCTGATGAACGTCGCCACGTTCTTCTCCGACGGGCGCCTCGGCACCGTGGCCGCCTTCGTGATGTCCGGCGTGATCGGGCTCGCGTTCGGCTTCTGGCTCGAGCGTGCGGGCTTCTCGAGCAGCCGGCGGCTGTCCGGCGTCTTCTACGGTCGCGACTTCGCCGTGATCAAGACCATGTTCTCGGCGATCGTGACGGCGCTGCTCGGACTTCGCCTGCTCATCGCGCTCGGTGCCGTCGAGGAATCCTCCATTCACGCGATGGAGACGTTTCTCGCGCCGCAGATCGTCGGGGGCCTGATCTTCGGCGTCGGCTTCGTGATGGGTGGCTGGTGCCCCGGGACCGCGCTCGTCGGCCTCGCCTCGGGAAAGGGCGACGCGCTCGTCTTTCTCGCAGGCGCGGCGCTCGGCTCGCTCGGGTACGCCCAACTCTGGCCACAGTTGGCGGAGTTCGCACAGATCGGCGCCTGCGGCGTCTCGACGCTTCCCCAGCGCTTCGGGCTGAGTCCCGGCCTGACGACGCTGGTCGTCGTCGTCGCGGCGCTGTGCGCCTTCGTCGTCGTGGAGTACCTGGCCGCCCGCCGCGCGCGGCTCGCGGTCTGATCGGAGATCCCCATGAGTTCGTCCCGTTCCGGAATTCTCGCCGCCCTCGTCGCGATGGGCCTCGCGGTCCTCGTGGCGGTCGTCGATGGGGGCCCGTCGTCCGCGCGGCGGTCGTCCTCGAATCCCGATGCGTCGCCCGCGTGGGCGCACGCGGTCGAGGCCAGAGCCGACCACATGCCCGCCGCCGAACTGGCTCGCCGGCTCGTGGACGCGCCCGAAACGCTGCTCCTCGTCGACGTGCGTCCCGCCTCGGAGTTCGCTTCGTTCCACCTGCCGGGTTCCGTGAACCTCGACCTCCCTCGTCTGCTCGGTTCCGAGGGCACCGCGTTGCTCGACGCGCACGCGGATCGGACCGTGGTCCTGCTGTCCAACGGGATGACGCATCCGGCGCAGGCCTGGGTGGAACTCTCGAGGCGGGGCCGGGCCAACGTGCGCATCCTCGAAGAGGGGCTCGACGGCCTGCGCGCCTTCCACCTCACGCCGCCGTCGCTCCGCGGCCCGACCACGGAGGCGCGTGCGACGTCCGAAGCGCCGGCGTTCGCCGCCCTCGCCGCACGCGTACTCGGCCGCACGGCGGCGCAAAAGGTTCCGCGCGCGGGCCGCTACGCGACCGACCCTGCCTCCCTCGTCGAGCCGACGGTCGTCTCCACGTCCTGGGTGGCCGCGCACCTTGATCGTGTGACGATTTTCGACACCCGCGACAAGGCGGAAGACTACGCGAAGGGGCATCTGCCCGGCGCCGTGCACGTGCCCATCGCCACCACGCGCGAGACGCGCGGCGGCGTCGCCGACGAAATGTCGCCGCTCGCCACGCTCGCCGCGAAGGCCGGCACGTGGGGACTGACTCGCGACCGTGAAGTCGTCCTCTACGGTGGCGATCGCTTGCAGGACCCTACGCATCTGGCCCTCGTTCTGATCGCGATGGGTCATCGCCGACTGGCCGTGATGGAGGGCGGATTCGGCGCGTGGACCAACGAACGTCGAGCCGTCCGCACCGACGCCGCCACGCCGACGCCGGCCACCTACGAGGTCGCGCCGGGCGCCTTCGATTTCGGCGTCGAGCTCGCCCAGGTGATCGAGGCGAGTCGCGATCGAAAGCCCCGCATCGTCGACGCCCGTCCGACGAAGGCCTTCGAGGGAGAGAAGGGCACCGAAGCGCGTGGCGGCCACATTCCGTCGTCGCTCTCGCGACCCTACACGGACGACGTGATCGTCGAGGACGGGGCCGTCTGGTGGCGTGCCAAGGACGACCTGCTCGCGGGCTACGGGGCGATGGGCCTCGACGCCAATACGCCGGTGATCGCGTCCTGCCGCACGGGGCATCTGGCGAGCCAGACATGGTTCACGTTGCGGGTCCTGCTCGGGTATGAAGACGTCGACTGGTTCGACGGCTCGTGGAAGGCGTGGGCGCAGCACGGCGAGCTGCCCGCCGAGACGGGCCCGGTGCGCAAGGAGGCTCCATGAGCGCGCGAGTTCGCGATGGTCACGCCCCGATGACTCCGGAGATGTTCGACGCCGTGGCGGAGCAGTTTCGCGCCTTGAGCGTGCCGACGCGGTTGAGGCTCCTACAGGCCTTGCGCGGAGGCCCGCGCAGCGTCGCCGAACTCGCCGAGGCCGCCGCGCTCTCCCACGCCAACGCCAGCAAGCACCTCCTGGTGCTGGCTTCCGCCGGTTTCGTGACACGCAGCGAAGAGGGTACGCGGTCGATGTACGCGCGAGCGGACGAGGCCACCGAGACGCTGTGTGCGCTCATGTGCGACCGAGTCACGCGCGCGCTCGAAGGCAAACTCCGCGTGTTGCGGCCGCGGTGACGGGAACGCGGCGGTCACGTGTCGTTCCGAGGCCGCCGCGACGGGCGCCCGCTTCCTACACGACCGCGCCGAACAGCTTGCCGATGGCCGCCGTCAATCCCATCGCGAGCCCGCCCAGGACCGCGACGCGCAGCGTCGCCTTCAGGACCGGCGCTCCTCCCGTGCGCGCGGAGACCGCGCCGAGGGCGGTCAGGCTTGCGATCGAAGCACCGATCACGATCGGGACGACGTGGCCGATCGGGGCGAGGATCGCGATCCCGAGCGGCACCGCCGCTCCCACCGCGAACGACGCCGCCGATGCGAGCGCGGCCTGCAGCGGGCGCGCTGACACCGTTTCCGACATCCCCAGTTCGTCTCGTGCGTGGGCGCCGATCGCATCGCGCGCCATCAATTGGTCGGACACCTGCGCGGCAAGCGACGGGTCGAGCCCCCGCTTCACGTAGATCGACGCCAGTTCCTTGCGTTCGAGCTCGGGATCGGCCACCAGCTCGGCGCGCTCGCGCGCGAGGTCGGCCCGTTCGGTGTCGGCCTGTGAACTGACCGACACGTACTCGCCCGCGGCCATCGACATGGCGCCCGCCACGAGCCCCGCCACGCCCGTTCGCAGCAACTCACCCGACCCGGCGCTTGCCGCCGCGACACCGGCCAGCAAGCTCGCGGTCGAGACGATGCCGTCGTTCGCGCCGAGCACCGAGGCCCGGAGCCAGCCGATGCGATCCGTGCGGTGAAATTCGAAGTGGGCAAGTCGCGCCATGGGTTCCTCTCGGGCGCCCAAGTGCGGGTGCCGGGCTCGTTTGTCGCATGCGGCCGTCGCGAAAGCCGCCGCCGACGCAACGGCGTCTCCCGTTCGAAGGCCGTCGTGGACTCGGATCGGCGTCGCGCCTCGTCGCGGATGTCGGTCCCGTCCGCGATTCGGGGGCACGGTGGACCTCGGCGCCACGGCGCAAGCGAGCACCCGGTGACGAGCGTGACCGCAAGGATCGTCGGTGGTCGCCGCGAAGCGCCGGTCGTCGTCGTTAAACCAGAGGACCGAGAGGCTGACTCCGAGATCCAGGCGGCGATCTTCTCGCGCGACCGTTTCCACGCTCCACGAGGCCCTCGCCGCTCGCGGAAACGCCGCAACCGCCGAGGGCACTTGCGGCGAGCGGACGGCCGACGTTTTCGGGGCCGGGATCGATCGCCTATCGAGATTCGGCGTCGCCTCGCTCCGCGATCATGTCCGCGACGGCCTCCTTCAGGCGCCACAGGAGGTACGGCGGCACCGAAAGGAGCCCGAATCGCGCGGGGTCGCCCGTCGTCGTTTTCACGTTGATGTCCATCGTGCTCGGTGGGTTCGCGTCGCATCGGACCGCCAGATCCAGCCGTTTGTCATGCATGAACTGATGCAACGACTTCATGCTTCCGGTGGCGCCGGACTTCGCTTCGAGCGGCACGATGCGGCCCTCGATCTGGAGGAGGTAGTCGATCTCACCCGGCCGTCCACCGCCGCGCTGCCAGTAGTGGAGTGCGGGTTCCTCCCAGGGCTCTCGAAGCGCCAGCAACTCCTGCCCCGCCGCCTGCTCGGCGAGTTGACCCCTGACGCGGGGCGCCAACCGTGCCCACAGCGCTGCCGGCGGCGCCGCCGGCGTTCCGAGAAGGGCGTGCATCAGTCCCACGTCGAGCAGAAGGGCCTTTCGGAATCGGTCGTTGATCTCGCCGCCGAGCGGAAGGCCGTTGGCCGCGCTGTGGGTCACGAGATGACACAGCTGCGCCCGCGCGAGCAACTCGATTGCATGACGCACGACGGTGTGACGAGTTTCGCCACCGACCTGCGAGTACACGAACTTGCCTCCGAGCTGCAGCGCGACGCTTCGCAGGACGTCGTCGAGCACGTGCGGATCGACGCGTCCCGCGTACTTCGCGAAGTCGTCGCGGTACGTGGCGACGAGATCGGACTGCAGGCGACGGACCGCGCGCGCGTCGTCGGCCGTGCGGTCGACCGCGACGACCGCCGGCATGCCGCCGGTCATGACGTATCGCGTCCACCACGTCGAGGCGTGGTCGTGAACGACGTCTCCGACGTTCGTCGCGTCCCCGAACGGTCGCCATGTCCGTAGCCGTTCGAGGAGCTGTTGTTCGCCGTGAGCCGCGAGAAACTCCGGGAACGTCATCGGCCCGACGTAGAGGTACGTGACGCGACCGACCGGCATGCTGAACGAGTGGTCCGCCAGTACGAACTCAACGAGGGAACCGGCAGCGACGACAGCCAGTTGTGGGATCCCCTCGGCGAACCAACGAAGGCTCGCGAGGACCTCGCCGCGCGCCTGGATCTCGTCAATGAAGAGGATCGACCGCTCCGGGCGGATTTCGCGGCCGACGACCAGCGAGAGATCGTCGAGAATCCGCTGTGGAGAAGACGTCGCCGCGAAGCAACGCGAAATCGCCGGGTCGCGCTCCAGATTGCATTCGATCAAGTCGAGGTGGCGTCGTTCGGCGAGGTCGCGAATGAGCCACGTCTTCCCAACCTGACGCGCTCCCCGCACGACGAGGGGGAGGCGCCCCGGTCCCAGGAGCCATTCGTCGAGGCGGTCGGCGACGTCGCGTTTCACGGCAGGATGCTGCCATGAAGTACTGATAAATACAACAATTAGTACATAACAACGATTTGTTATGTCTTACATCGTGCGGCACGGGACGGCCTCGAGGGTCCGTAATCCTCGATCGAGCGTACCTCGAAAGGAACCGTCCGCGCACACCGTCCGCTCGACGGCACGGCCCCGATGTGTCCTCCTGCGAAGGACACATTTCGGCAAATCAGTCGTCGCCA
>JANNRO010000369.1:0-2379 GCA_031401505.1 Planctomycetia bacterium | reverse complement strand
GCGATCCCGAGACTCTTCCAGGTGCGTGACACCGTCGCCGGCGCCGTAGCGAAGTTCGCCCGCCGACATGTAGATCACGAACCGATCGATCGAGCCCTCGCCGGCCGAGACCGAACGCGACTCCCAGAAGCCTTCGGCGTCCGGCCGCCGGGCGCGCCAGACCGGCGGGCTCCACACGGGAAAGGCGTCGAAGTTCGAAGGGCGCATCGCCACGGCCGACAAGACCGACGAGTCAGGCGGCGGTGCGCTGGTCATGGTCGGAACGAGATGCGGGGCCCGCGTTCGTTCGACCCGCTTGCGCTCGGTCGCGCGGACTCGTTCGTCGGATCGCCGTGCGCGGGAACGTTCTCCGCGCTTGCGGTTCGCTGCCTTGGGACGCGTTCCGTGACGAGACATGGTCACCTCCCGTCGGCCGGTCGCTCGATCGCGGGCTTCGAGACGCCCCCCTTGCGAACGAGCGGGTGCGGCTGCCAACCGAGTGTCCAAAGCAGGGCGAAGAATCCGACGACGTACGCGAGGATGACCGGCCATCCCTCCTTCAGATAGCGCCCCGTGTTGCGCGCCTCCGGGAAGTCCTTGCTGATCGCGACGCCGGCCGAGGAACCGAACCAGATCATCGAGCCGCCGAAGCCCACCGAGTAGGCGAGCATGCCCCAGTCATAGCCGTTCTGTTCGAGCCCGAGCTTGGTCAACGGGATGTTGTCGAACACCGCCGACACCCAGCCGAGCGCGAAGGCCGTCTGCCACGACGCCGCGGGCAGTTCGCTCACCGGCATCAGGGACGCGCACCAGACGAGCGAGAGCAGGAAGACCGCGCCCTTGGCTGCCCCCGGAAGCTCTCCCCACGCGGGCTTGCGCAGCAGCGCACCGAGGAGGATCGCGACCCAGACGCCGATGAACGGGCGATCGAGCCAGAAGTTCGTCGCGATCGCGCCCGCCAGAATGGCCGCGACGATCCCGAGCCTCGCCCAATCGATCGGCGGCGGACTGCCCGTGGCGTCGAACTCGATCGACTGAAGACGGTTCTGGTACATCGACGCCAGCAGCCCGAAGACGAGCAGGGCGGCCGTGCTCGCAATGATGCCGTGCGCGACGTCGAGCGGACTGACGCCCTCGATCCACATCATCGTGGTCGTGGTGTCACCGAGCACGCTCCAGGCGCCGCCCGCGTTGCTGGCCGCGACGATCGCGGCGATGTAGCCGACGCTCACCTTCCCCTTGAACGCCGAGCGAGCCATCACGCCGCCGATCATCGCGGCCGCGATGTTGTCGAGGAACGACGAGATGAACCAGACGAGCGCCAGGAGGACGAAGCCGCTCCACAGCCGGTTCTTGGGCAGCAGCCGCGGGAGCCGATCGGGCACGCCCGACGTCTCGAAGTACTTCGCGAGCAGCGCGAAGCCGAGCAGCAGGCCGCCGAGGTTCAGGAGCGTGTGCTCGCCCTCGTAGGTGAAGTGCCCGAGCAACCCGGGAGTCGGCTGGCTCGGCGACCATTCGAACCCGGGACAGAAGAGCCCTGTGTAGACCGTGATCACGACCGCACCCGCGAGAGCGACCCAGAGCGTGTGGTGGTGGAAGAGGGCCACCGCGAGCAGGACGAGCACGAACAGGGCAAAAGCCATCGGGATCGAGCCGCCGAGCAGCGCGATGCCGCGAGGCGAACGGGAACCCGTCACGAGGGTGAAGACGAGCACGACGAGGACCGCGATCGCGTAAACGAGCACCGTCGTCGACGGCCGTTTGGTGGGGATGGATGCGTCGGTCAAGGCGTCCTCCGACGGGAGGTCCGGGGGCGGACCGATCCCGACTTCAGAACGGGGCGAACGGCGGTCATCCAACGACTCGGCGAAGGTGAGGCCCCCCTAAAAACCCCATAAATTCGTGCGCCAAGGGCCGCAGGCACGACCGGGCGAACGGACGCCGGAGTCGGACGAAGGTCCCGTCGTCCGATCGACGGCCCGATCAATCGAGCCGAGGGCTCGCTACGCGTCGCCCCATTCGAGTCGATAGCCGATGCCGGCGTCGGTCTTGAGCAGCTTGGGCCGGAGCGGATCGGCCTCGAGCTTGCGCCGGAGCCGGGTCATATAGACGCGCAGGTACTGGATCTGCTCCGGATGCCGAGGACCCCACACCTCATGGAGCAGCCGATCATGGGTCACCACGTGGCCGGCGTGCTTGATGAGCGTGACGACGAGTTTGTACTCCGTCGGAGTCAACCGAACGTCCTTGCCGTCCACCTGAACGTCCCGATGTTCCAGGTCGACGCGCAGCGCGCCGCACGTGAAGACGCTGTCCGGTCCCGAGCCCACGGGGCGCGACGAGTGCCGGAGCCCCGCCCGGATGCGCGCGAGCAGTTCCTGGAAGCCGAATGGCTTGGTC
>JANNRO010000368.1:0-5074 GCA_031401505.1 Planctomycetia bacterium | reverse complement strand
GTTCGCGAAGGCAACCCTCGCACCCCCCGCGAGCGACGCGATCGCCACTTGGGCGTCGGCAAATCCGTTCCTCGTGACGACGACGGTCGTCGCCGACCCGGCGGGCGCGTCGAGCGTGAAGTTCCCGTCCTCGTCGGTCGTGGCGCTCGGGTCGGTCGGACCGGCGTGTACGAGGCGCACGACTGCACCGGCGACCGGCCTCCCATCCGCGTCGAGGATTCGACCGACGATGCGCGACGCGCGATCGGCGCGCCTTTCTTCGGGAATCGGCGCGGCGATCGTGGTGCGCTGAAGGGGACCGACCGCGAGCTCGGACGGAGGCCTGGCGTCGGCCGTATCGCTCACGCGTTCCACGTCCGAGTCCGATCGATCGACCGGATGCGGACCCCGGCTGCGAACCCACACCAGCGTGAGCGCAGCGCCGATCGCGACGAGCGATCCGAAGATGCCGATGCCGCGCCTCATGTCCGTCGATGCTACCCGCGCGAGGCAATCGGCGGGACCCGTCCCTCTCAGGGCACGTGCCTCGCCGCCCCCGTACCATCCGGACATTCCCGGGAGTTCCGCTTGAGCGGCAGTGCGGACGAACCGATCGACTTCAAGCTCGACTTGAGCGGGCTGACGCTCGACGGGCGCTATCACGTCGAGTCCGTGCTCGGGCAGGGCGGCATGGGGACGGTCTACCGTGCCCGCGATCGGCGGCTGGACCGCGTCGTCGTCGTAAAGGTTCCCCATCCGCGTTTCCTGGCCGAGGAAGGCTTCCGCGAGCGCTTCGAGCGCGAAACCCGCGCCCTGCTCCAACTCGAACACCCGCACGTCGTGAAGGTGCTCGATGTGGGCTCTCACCGCGGTGTGCCCTACACCGTGCTCCAGTACCTTCCCGGCGGGAGTCTCGAGGAAAAGCTCCGCGCCGACGGCGGACGACAGGCGCCGACGGCGGTACTCGATTGGCTCCCGCCCGTCGCCGGCGCACTCGACTTCGTCCATGCACGCGGCGTCGTCCATCGCGACGTCAAGCCCGGCAACGTGCTCTTCGACGAAATGGGCCACGCCTATCTCGCCGACTTCGGCATCGCGAAAGCGCTCGGCGGTCGCGAGTCGGGGCTCACGCAGACGGGCATGACGCCGGGCTCTCCCGACTACATGGCCCCCGAGTCGGTCCGCGGCGCCGACACGACGCCCGCGGCCGACCAATACGCGTTGGCCGCCATGGTCTTCGAGGCATTGGCCGGGCGCGTACCTTTCAAGGGTTCGACGGCCATCGAAGTGTTGATGCTGAAGCAGACGGCGGTTGCACCGGCGCTCGACGTGCCGGGGCTCCCGCCGAACGGTTCCGGGGCCATCCGTCGCGCGCTCGAACGCGATCCCGTCCGACGCTTTCCTTCGTGCGCCGCATTTGCCGACGCGTTTTCGCAAGCGCTCGGCGTCGGCACGGCACCCGTGCGACGACCGACGGCTCCCCAGGAGATCTCGAAGCGAGTGCTGCGTCCTTCGGGTGCCGTCACGACGATGGCCACCGACATCGCGCCGCCCGCCTCGTGGGGCAAGAACGCGTGGATCGCGTTCTTCGCCATCCTCGCGGCGGCCGTACTCCTCGGCGCCTATCTCGCATTTGGCCGAGCGTCGGACTCCGGTCCCGTCCGCCGATCGACCGCGGTCGTCGAAGTCCCACCGCCGTCGCCCGCGCCTCCTCCGACCCCTGCCCCGGCGCTCCCGACCGCCGCTCCGGATCCGACCCCGACTCCGGCCCCGACGCCCGAACCAATGCCGACGGCGACCCCGCCCCCGGACGTTGCGCCTCCACCATCCGTTCCGCCGCCGGCGGTTCCCGCGATCGATCCCGACCCCGTTCCGCCGGCCGTCGTCCCGACCGCGCCGCCCGTTCGCCTCCCGCCGCCCACCCTCGTCCTGAAGGCCTTCCCGACGATCCCCGTCACCGCGTCGCTCAAGTACGGAGTCAATGGTCGCGTCTCACCCGCGACCGCCAAGGTCACGGTCGCGGGCGCCATCGCGACGGTGAACGACGATGGGTCGTTCTCGGTCGAGGTGTCGCTCGAGAAGGAGGGGTTGAACGTCTTGACCGTGACGGCCGAAAACGCCGACGGCGGCACGCGCCACGACGAGATGAAGATCGTGCGCGATCGGACGGCGCCGAAACTGGCGGTCACCGAGCCCGCGGCCGACGCGGCGGCGCCCGGCGACACGTTGCGCGTACGGGGTCACATCGACGACGCGTCGGCATGCGTCGTCACGGTCGACTCGGCCGAGGCCGTCGTGATCGGTCGAGACTTCGAGGCCACGATTCCGATCGATGCCGCCAGGGTATCGATCATCGTGTCGGCGCGGGATTCCGCCGGCAATGCGGCCGATCCCGTGGTGGTCTCGTGGAGGCGCAAGGCTTCGTCACCGCTCGACGGCCTGACGTCGAAGGGCAAGAACGCCGCAGGCTTCGACGAGTACGAATTGAACCGCGATCCCAGCGTGCGTCTCGTGCTGGTGCCGGCGGCGACGTACTTCATGGGCGCGGTGGCGGGTGACGCGGAAGCCAAGGATGGCGAGACGGCGGCTCGCAAGGTCACGGTGGGAGCCTTCTTCATCTCGACGACCGAAGTGACGCGGGCGCAGTGGGAAAAATTCTGTCTTGCGACGAAGCGAGCCGTGCCGGCGACACCGACGTACGCGAACGGCGACCATCCCGTGACCGACGTGTCGTTCGTCGATGCGGGCGCGTACTGCCTGTGGGCGGGCGCCCGGCTGCCAACGGAGGCGGAGTGTGAGCGGGCGGCGCGCGCGGGCTCGAAGGCGTTCCTCTACGCGTGGGGAACCGAGAATCCGCCGCCGGTGAAGGCTGCGAACGTGCTCGACGAGTCGCGTCGGAGGAAGCTGAAACTCGACGCGAGACACGCTCGCTTCTTCGATTACGACGACACCTACCCGTTCACGGCGCCGGTGGGGACATTCAAGCCCAACGCCATGGGCCTCTTCGACACGACCGGAAACGCATGGGAGTGGTGCGCCGATGGCTACGAGGCAGATCTGACGAAGCTGCCCGCGATCGATCCCTTCACGTCGCCCGACGATCGACCCAATCGGGTGCTCCGAGGCGGCGCCTTCAGCGCGAAACCCGACGACTGCCGTCTCTCGCGCCGCAGCGCGCAACCACCCGACTTCCACAACGACGCCACCGGCTTCCGTGTCGCGCGCGACGGGCCGCGGTAGGGGTCGTCAGGTCTCGCTCCGCGCCGGGCTCGGAGCCATGCGCCGAGGACCGCCTACCTCTTTTTCCCGAATACCGCGTTGAAGAGCTTCGCGACGGGATCGTAGAAGCGCGAGACGATGCGCTCCTTCAGGGGGATGATCGCGTTGTCGGTGATCTTGATGTGCTCGGGGCAGACCTCGGTGCAGCACTTCGTAATGTTGCAGAAGCCGATGCCGGCTTCGTCCTTCACCAGCGGCAGGCGGTCCTCGATGTCGAGGGGATGCATCTCGAGGCCGGCCAGCCTGACGAAGAAGCGCGGACCCGCGAACTCGGGTTGCTTCCCGTGGTTGCGCAGCACGTGGCACACGTCCTGACAAAGGAAGCACTCGATGCACTTGCGGAATTCCTGGACGCGATCGACCTCGGCCTGCGACATGCGCCAGGTACCGTCGGCGGCGTCGGGCTTCCTCGGCTTGAAGCCCGGGATGCGCTTGTTGACCTCATAGTTGAACTTGACGTCGGTCACGAGATCCCGGATCAGGGGGAACGTCCGCATCGGCTCGACGGTCACGGGCTTTCCGACGGGCAGCGTGTCCATCCGCGTCATGCACATCAGGCGAGGGCGACCGTTGATCTCGGCCGAGCACGAGCCGCACTTGCCCGCCTTGCAGTTCCAACGGCAGGCGAGATCGGGCGCCTGCGTCGCCTGGATCTGGTGCACCGCGTCGAGGACGACCATGCCCTCGCCGGCCTCCGCGTCGTAGTCGCGGAACTCGCCGCCCTTGTCGTCGCCACGCCAGATTCGGAAGGTCGTCTTGGACATCTGGTTCCTACTTCATCTCTTCGATGACGAGTTTCAGATCGGCGCGGATGTCGGGGAGGGGCGATGGGATGACCTGCATCCGCCCGTCGGGGCCCTTGCGCGTCACCATGTTGACCTTGCCGAACGTGGACGACTTCTCCGGGTAGTCCTCGCGGAACTGCGCGCCCCGGCTCTCCTTGCGCAGGATGCTCGAGCGCGTGATCGCTTCCGACACCGTCAGGAGGTTGCCGAGGTCCATCGCCGTGTGCCAGCCCGGGTTGAAGTCGCGGTTGCCCGGCACGCCCGCCCGCGCGGCCCGTACCTTCAACTTCTCGATTGCGTCGAGCGCCTGAACCATCTCTTCTTCGCGGCGCACGATGCCGACGAGGTCCTGCATGGACCCCTGGAGATCCTGCTGGACGACGAACGGATTGTCTCCGCCCGCGCCCCGCTCGAACGGTTCGAGGGCGAACCGCTCGGCCGCCGCGATCTGGTCGGCGGGCAAGGCGCCCGCCGGATGCTCGGCGGCCCACGCCGCGGCGTACTCGCCCGCGCGCTTGCCGAAGACGAGCAGATCGGAGAGCGAGTTGCCGCCCAGCCGGTTGGCGCCGTGGAGTCCCGCCGCCACCTCGCCCGCCGCGAAGAGTCCCGGCACGGTCGACATCTGCGTGTCGCCTTCGACGCGCACGCCGCCCATGACGTAGTGCGTCGTCGGGCCCACTTCCATCGGCACTTCCGTGATGTCGAGGCCGCCCAATTCCTTGAACTGGTGGTACATGCTCGGAAGCTTCTTCTTGATGTGCTCGGCGCCGCCCGACACGCGCGACTTGATCCACGCGATGTCGAGGAACACGCCGCCATGGGGGCTGCCCCGACCCTCGCGCACCTCGCGCGTGATGCACCGCGCGACGTGGTCGCGGGTCAGGAGCTCCGGTGGCCTGCGGGCGTTCTTGTCGCCCTGGACGTAGCGCCAGCCTTCGTCTTCGGTGTCGGCTGTCTGCGTCTTGTAGTTGTCCGGGATGTCGTTGAACATGAACCGGTCGCCCTTCGAGTTCCGAAGGACCCCGCCCTCG
>JANNRO010000367.1:0-2704 GCA_031401505.1 Planctomycetia bacterium | reverse complement strand
CCGATGGCCATCTCGCTCCCCGAAGGGCCGCACGAGATCGTGCTGAAGCAGAACGGGTTCCTCGAGCATCGCGAGACCTTCGATGTCAAATCGGGCTCCGTCGCCAGGATCGACGCGTCGCTCGATCCGATCGACGTGACCGACGCCGACACCGTGCGCCTGGTCGCTGCCTCGTTCGGCGTCACCGTCGATCCGTTCAGCGCCCCCGAGATCCATCGCGGCGCCGTGAGCGACGGCGGCGTCGCCTTGTTCTTTCCCCGCAACGACATCCGCAAGGAAGGCCTGACGGCGTTCCGTGTCGATGTGACACCCGCCTACGACGGCAACGGCTGGCTCGAATTCCACAAGGGCAAGGAAGTGCTGGTGCGTCAGCGTTTCGAGCCCGACACGCTCGTGACGACGACGAAGATCCCCGCGGCGGTGACGCGCGCGGCGAAGGTCGGCGACACGATCACGTGGGGCATCTATTACGAGGACGGGCGCAAGGCGGTGACGACCCAGTTCGAGGTCGTCAGCAAGCCCGCGGCCGCCAGGAAACTCCACGAGATCGCGTCGGACCCGCGGATGCGCCGCCAGCCGGCGATCCTGCGTCTTCAACTCCAGGCCGAGGCGCTCCAGAACTACCGCCTGTACAGCGAGGCGCTGATGAAGCTCCTCGAGAGCCGCGCGACGGACAAGAACAGCACCATGCCGTACACCGGCATCGTCGCGTGCCTGCGTCGCCTCGACCTCGAGGATACGGCTCTCTTTTCCGAGTCGGCCGGCAACATCAAGGGCGGCACGTCGTCGCTGCGAGGCAAGGGGGAGATCGCAGCGCTGCCGGCGAACCACCTGACGGCCAACTCACCGCGCCCGACCGCGCCGATCGCTTCGACCCCGCGTCCGGCGGGCCCCGCGCCGTCGTCGGGTCCGACACCTCCCGCTCCCGCCGAAGTGCCGGCCAACCAGCCCCCGGCGACCACGCCCCCGGCGGGCACGCCTCCCGCGACGCCCACGGGCCCCCTCGCGTCGGGCCCGCTTGACGAAGCCCATCGCTTGGCGGCCGAAGCGGCTGCTGCCACGCAGCAGGCGGCCGACACCGCCGCGGCGGCGGCGGCGGCGCAGGGACACGCGGCGGATGCCGCGTTGGCAGCGGGTCAGGCGAACGATGCAGCCGGCGACACGCCGTCGCCGGAGAGTGTGGCGGCCGCCACCGCGCTCGCGACGGCGAACGCGGGTGCGATCGACGCCCAGCGGACGGCTGCTGTCGCGGCGGCGCGCGCGAGCTCGGCGACGGCGGCAGCCAATGCGGCGGCGCTTCGTGCGACGCCGGGCGGCTCGGGACTGCCCGCGTCCCCGACTCCCCCGGCCGGTCCGGCTCACCCGAGCGCACCCGCCCTTCCGACGTCCCCGACGCATCCGAGTGTCCCCGGCGTCCTGCCCGTGGCGCCCAATGGCGGGCTCGTCGTCCCGACGCCCGCGAACCCGACGGATCATTCGGGGATCTCGGTCGCGACCGCGAACGTGCTCGCGACGCGGTTTGCGGCGCAGGATGCCGCGGCGGAGCTCGCGACGGCCGAGGCCGATGCGACGGCCCATCCCGACGACTCCGAGAAGCGTGCCGCGGCGGATCGAGCCCGCCTCACCGCGGACGAGTCGCTCGTGGCGGCGGCCGACGCCCAGGCCGAGCTCGATCGGTTGAACCGGGTCGCGAACCCGCCCCGTTGATCGACGCGTTCCCGGTGCGCCGCGCCGCCGCGGCGCACCGGGCTTTGGTTCCCCTCCTTGAACTCATTTCACGTTCGCGTTCACGACCGCGTTACCGGCACCGCCCTCCGACGCCCACGAGCACTCTCATCCGTCACGTCGCCGCGCCCATCCTCTTCGCGATCGCCGCCTTCGCTCAACCCGCGTCGACGCGAGCCGAGCCCACTTCGCCTCCCCGCGCGAGCGGAGCGGCACGGGAGACGTTACCGGCGGGGCGCGCGACTCCTGCTCCCGACGTGCCCGCCGGTCTCGACCGACTTCGGGCCGAGGCCCGCGCGCTGACCGAACTCGGCCGCCTTCACGAGCGACGCGGCGAGTACGCCTCCGCGCTCGAGGTCCTTCGTCGCGCCTTGCGCCTCGACGAGCAGGTCGGTGAGCCGCCCGCGATCGCGTCGTCGCTGCGCGCGTTGGGGATCGTCCACGAGAGGTCCGGTTCGTACGACGAGGCCCGCGACGCCCAGGAGCGTGCGCTTGCCGTTTCCGACGGGGCAAAGGACGTCGCTGGCAGCGCCGCCGCGCTCGGAAACCTCGGCGGCATTCACTGGCAGACCGGGAACTACGCGAGGTCGCTCGCCTGCCAGGAGCGTGCGTTCGAGCTTCTCGAGCGCCTCTCCGATCGTCGACGGGCGACTGCCACGCTGTGCAATCTGGGCGTCGTCTACCAGCGCATCGGTGACGGCGACCGGGCGTTGTCGTGCTACGAGCGCGCGATCGCGCGGCTCATCGAGGCGGACGACCGATCTCGGCTCGCGATCGTCCTCGCCAACGCCGGTGCGCTCTACGCGAGCCGCGGCGACTCGAAGCGCGCGCTCGGCTATCTCGAGCGCGCCCGCACGTCGGCGGAGGAGCGCGGCGACTCTGCGGGCGTCGCGCTGGCGCTCATGAACTCGGGGTACGTCCAGGCCGGGCTCGGCAACGGCGCCGACGCACAGCACGCGCACGAACGCGCGCTCGCGCT
>JANNRO010000366.1:0-9098 GCA_031401505.1 Planctomycetia bacterium | reverse complement strand
TTGATCCAATCCGAGATCCAGAACGAGGTCGCGCGCCGCCTGCTCGCGGGCGAGATCGGCGCCGGTGACACCGTGAAGGTCGATTGGCTCGACAACGAGTTCGTCTTCGCCAGAGTCGCCGGGGACGAAACCGTCGCCGGCGACGAAAACGTCTCGGCGAAACCCGCAGCGGTCCCGACCGACGTCGTCCCTCCGAAGAAGTCCACGTCCAAGAAGTAGACCGCACGTGACGTCGTCATGACACCCTCCCGCGACGTTCGTTGCCGGAGCTTCCGATGATCCACCGCCTCGCCTCGTTCGCGGTACTGACTTCGTCGCTCGGCGCGTGTTGTTGTCCGCGGATGGAGCGCCGTTGCTGCGATCCCTGCGGCCCGTCGGATTCGGGTCCCGTCGTCCTCGTGAACGGGACCGCGACGTTCGTCGAGCCCCCTCCCCCGGCCCCCACCCCGTCCGCGAGCGCGCCCGAAGCCGCCACGATGGTGCTGCAAGTGCACGCGGTGTCCGATCTCGTCCGCGATGAGCAGGCAAGAATGGACCGACTCCTCGAAAAGGTGCGTGTCTGGGCCTCACAACCCGGCAGTTCGGTCGCGCCGCAGGGACTTGCGGCCCTCGTCGTGAAGGCAACTCGACTCACGCAGGCGCTCGTCGCGGGCATGCTCCACGCCGAACGCAATCCGCTTCGTCTGAAGTACTTCGATGTCAAGGACCTGCGCGAAGCGCATCCGACATTGCTCGACGACTTGAAGCCGTTGATCGGCGACGTCGAAGGCCGCACGATCGATCTGAAGAACGGGACCCTCATCGTCCGGGCGTCCGGCGAGGTACTCGACGAGATCTCCACCCGGCTCGAGGCGCTTCGGGCCCCGAAGTAGCCCCCCGCGCACTCCGGGAGCGACCGCGAATCCCGAAGTACGATTCGGCGATGGAAGACATCCTCGCCCTCGCCGAGCAACTCGCCGCCAAGATCGTCGCCAACGAGCGCACGAACACGTTTCGCGAGGCGACCATCGCCCTCGAAGCCGACGCGCCCGCGCGTGAACTCCAGGAAGAGTACACGGTCGCGGTCGAGGAGATCCGCGGACTCGAGGCCGCCGGCCGTCCCGTCGAGCCCGCCGCCAAGCGCCACATCCAGGCGCTCGCCGACCGCATCCGCAAGTCGCTGGTCCTCCAGCGCTTCCTGAAGGCCAACGTCGAATTCAGCCAGATGATGGACGCGGTCCAGCAGACGCTCGGCGGCTTGATCGACGCGGCCCTGTTCCCCGAGGCGGGCGGCGAGCACGCCGAACACGACCACGCCGGTCACAGCCACGGCCCGGGCGAGAGCTGCGGCGCCGGGCCGAAGGACGAAGAGCCGAAGAACAAGGGCCCGATCCTCTGGACTCCGTAGCGGCCCGACGGCTGCTATGGCTCGCACATGAAGGTCAAGCAGGTTCCCGACGACTTCCTCGTCGATGAGAAGTCGTCGATCCGGGCGACCAACGAAGGCCGATTCTCGGTCTACCGGTTGAAAAAAACCGGGCTCGGCACGCTCGAAGCGCTCCGCGCCATCTCCCGCGCGTGGAAGATGCCGAGCCGCACGCTCGGCTTCGGGGGGTTGAAGGACCGCTACGCCGTGACCACCCAATGGGTCACGATTCCCAACGGTCCGCGCAAGAACCTCGACAACAAGGCCTTCCGCCTGACCTACGAGGGCAAGAGCGACGTCCCGATGTCGCGCATGATCCTCGAGGGCAACGGCTTTCGCATTCGGCTACGCGACCTCGCGCGCGACGAGGCCGACCGCGTGACGGCCCGCTTCGCGATCGTCTCGAAGGAAGGCCTCCCCTCCTACTTCGACGAGCAGCGCTTCGGCAGCCTGCGCGGCGGCGGCGGCTTCGCGGCGCTCCACCTGTTGAAGGGCGACCCCGAGTCGGCGCTGCGCGCGGTCATCGCCTCGCCCTCGCGCGAGGATCGCGCGCACGTGCGCGAGCGAAAGCGCCGCATCCGCGCACATTGGGGTGAATTCGACGGACTCCCCGAGGTGCTCGAGGGCACGCCGATGCGGGCCCCGGTACTCCACTATCTCCAGCACCCGGGCGACTGGCTCGGCGCGTTCGCCATGCTCGATCGCGAGGAGCGTCGGCTCTTCACGAGCGCGTATGCCTCGTCGGTCTGGAACCGTGCGGTCTCGACCCTCTTGCGGACGCGGGTCCCGCCGGCCGATCAACTGGTGTTCGACGGCGCCGCGGGGCCGCTCGTGTTCCCCCGCCTCCCCGGCCCCCTCCACCCCCTCGCCCAGTCCGTGCTGCCTCTCCCCGCGCCGACGGCGAAGGCCGAGGATCCCGAGCTGCAAACGGCGCTCGAAGCGTCACTCGCGCTCGACGGCCTGACGCTCGATCAGATGCGGCTCGACAAACGGCTCGGCATGGACTTTCGTCCCACGAAGCGCGACGTCGTGTTCCGACCCACCGAGACGACGATCTCGGGCCCCCACCCCGACGAACTGAACCCGGGACGAATGCGGGTGGATCTTGCGTTTACCTTAGGTCGCGGGCTCTACGCCACGATCATCCTGAAGTTCCTGACCTACGACGTCCCCGGACCGAAGTCGTTCAAGTGAGGCCGTTCCAGTGAGGCCGCGGCAAGCCATCCCGATCGTGTTGGCGTTCCTGGGCGCGGCGTCCTGCGCCGAGGATGGATCGGCACCCGCTCCGCCGAAGGCCCCACGTCCGAACATCGTGCTCATTTGTCTCGACACGGTGCGCGCCGACGCGATCGACGCGCACGGCGACGAGCCCGCGGCGATGCCGGCCCTCGCAAGATTCTGCTCGTCGGCAACGCACTTCATCGACGCCTCGGCGCCTGCCTCGTGGACCGCGCCCTGCGTCGCGTCGCTCTTGACGGGGCTGTCTCCTGAACATCACGGCGTCCACGGCGAAGCGCAAGCACCGGCGCTCGTCCAATCGGTCATGACGCTCGCCGAGCGCTTGAAGGCGGCCGGGTACACGACGGCCGCGTTCACGGGCGGCGGCTGGGTCTCGGCGGAGATGGGCTTGAATCAGGGCTTCGACACGTACTACGGCACGACGTCGGAGGCGTTCACGCTGGAGGACCGAGGGTCGCATCTCGCGGACTGGGTCAGGACCTGCGATCGCTCGAAGCCGTACTTCCTGTTCATCCACACGTACGAAGCGCATGATCCGTACGGTCGCAAGCGCCCGCCCGAGGGCTACGACGACAAGGCGGCGGTCGAGCGGGTCCGGACGTACGCCGAGAACTTCCGGAGCCAGCTCGCGACTCCGCCCACCGACGAGATGCCGGCGGGCGTCGACGGCGCGGAATTGCTCACTCGCTGGCGGTCCGAGCCGCTGTTTCGTGAGGCGTTCCTCGCGCGGCCGGGCGTCGCGACGATGGACCGCATCGTCTTTCGATACATGAATGCGACCTTCGCGACGGATCCGCGCCGCCCGGAGATCGAAGCCAGGCTCCGTGCGCGCTATCGCCACGGGTTGGGCCTCCTGGACACGGGGTTCGCGAAACTCCTCGAAACGCTCGCGCCCATCGCACCACCGGCTTCGACCGTCGTCATCGTCGACACCGATCACGGAGAGTCGCTCGGCGAGCACGCGTTCGTCGGTCACGGTCGCTGGCTGACGGACGTGCTGACCCGAGTCATTCTCGCGGTGCGTGCGCCGGATCGCGTGCCGAAGGGCGTGATCCGCGGGAGCGCGACCCACGCCGACGTCGTGCCGACGGTGCTCGAGTGGTGCGGCATCGCGGCGCCCGCGGACATCGACGGAGTGTCGCTGCTCGCCCTCGCAACGGGGGCCCGACCCGGGCGACCCGTCGTGGCCGAGGAGAACCGCAGGGAGTTCGGCGCGACCGGCGACGCGACCTTGCGCCTCGTCGCGGTTCGAGACGAGCGACAGAAGTTCATCGCGACGTACGATCCGCGCACGGGACTTGCGTCCGAACAGCTGTTCGATCTGGTTGTGGATGGGGCGGAGGAGCACCCGCTTCCCGTCGGCGATCTGACGCCCCGCGGCGTCGCGTTCGTCGAGGCCGTCGCCCGCGTGCGAGCCCGCGTCGAGTCATTCAAGAGCGAGGGCCGATGAACGCTTCCTCGACGTCACGGACTTCCCGTGTGGTCGTCCTCGTGACGATCCTCGGCGTCGGATGGACAGGGGGCTGCGGGGGCAAGGACCCGGAACCCGCGCCGGTCGCGCCGGTCGCGCCGACGAACGTCCGACCGAAGACTCCCCGCAGCCTCGTCGTCGTCGATCTGTCGGGCGTGCGATACGACGAGGTCGTACCGGCCGCAGGCACCGTTCCCGCCGTGTCGAAGCTCCCGGGATTTCGCGCGCTCGAACGTCAGGGTGCGTTCTTCACCCAGGCCGTCGCGTCGGCGGGCTGGGACGCCCCGTCGATTGCAGGACTGTTTTCGGGGCTCTCCCCGGAGCAGTGCACCGTCCAGGGCAGCGTCCACGACGGACCTCGGACGATGATCCCCGCGATCGAAACGCTGGCCGAAATGTTGAAGGACGGCGGGTACGCAACCGGCGCGTTCACGGCCGGCGGACGCGTCCATCGCCACTCGGGGCTGCAACAGGGATTCACCACGTGGGAAGAGACGCCCGACGACGCGGTGCGGCTCGAGAAGGCGTCTCGATGGATGCGCGCGCTCGCGAACGATGCGCCGCGATTCTTGTTCTTCCACGCGCTGGCGACGCCCGAGGGTGCGTCGAACGACGCGACAAAGCGAGCCGCGAGGCTCCAGGAACTCGACACGCTCCACCAGAGTCTGCGCGCGCTCGCCGACGCCACGCGCGGCAAGGACGACGCCTGGTTCGTCGTGCTATCCGACCACGGCGACGTGCTGTCGAACGATCGAGAAGGCGGTCTCGATGCCGGCGACACCGGGACGCTCGACGCCCAGATTCGGGTGCCGCTCGTCGTCGTGGGCCCGGGGTTCAAGAGCGGCGCCTTCGACGCGTCGGTGAGCCTCCTCGACGTCGTCCCCACGATTCGGGATCTCCTGGGGCTCGATCGCAAGACCCTGATCGAGGGGCGTGCGTGGACGCCGATCCTCGGGGCCCCGACCTCTCCGGGTAGACCCGCGCTCTCGATGGCGTGGCGGCGCGCCAAGACGTCGACGAACCCGATGCGGCAGCGCGTCGTCAGCGTGCGGACACGCGAGACGAAGTTCACGGCGGAGTTCGACCTCGGGAACGGCAACTGGACCGAGTCGATTTTCGATTTGCGCTCGGACCCCGGCGAAGCGAACGCGCTCCCGGCCGGCGACGTCACGCGATTCGGCGACGACTTTGCGCGCGCCGTCGAACTCGTCCGCAAGTCGTTTCGCGAAGGCAAGGCGCTGCGCAACGACGACGTCGCCGGCGGGTACTTCATCCGCGAGGCCGGAAAGTGAATCCCGTTGACAGCGCGCGCGACCGGGCCTAGATAGGCGGTGGGAAGGTTCCGTCGTCGCGCGCGTGCGCGACGTCGGACAGTTCGGGGCCCGCGGAGACCGCGGTGCCCAGTACTTCGAGTTCGGCCAGCGATTCCACGTCCGCTTCGGCTTCGGGTCCGCCCTCGCACGCTCCGCCCGCGCCCCCGGTTCCCCTCGTCCGCTCGGCGGCCGAGGTGGCGCGGGAGTTCGCGGCCGTGGCCGCGTCGGTAACGCCCGACCTCCAGCGCTTCATCGTCCGCTTCCTGCGCGGCGATGAACACCGGGCGCGCGATCTCGTCCAGGACACGCTGCTCTCGGCGTGGCGACACCTCCCCGATCTGCGCGACCCGCAACTCTTGCGGGCGTGGCTCTATCGCGTGGCGTACCGCAACACGATGTCGTCGCTTCGGCGACGCGGCCCGAGGGGACGCCCGATCGTCAACCTCGATTTCGGCCCCGTGACCTCGATCGTGGGTCGCCCGGCTCGCGATGGACCGGTCTGGCGCGTGGCCGGAAGCTGGTCCGACTCGGAGGAAATCACCCCGCGCCTTCGATCGACGTTGGCCGAGCTTCCCGATCGCTACGCGCTCCCCTTGCGGCTCCACTACATCGAAAGCCTGGGCCTTCGACAGACCGCGCTCGTGCTCGGCATCCCGATGCCAACGCTCAAGATGCGGCTTCATCGGGCTCGGGCGTTGCTTCGCAAACGGATTACCGTGGCCGAGGACGCGCGTCGGTTTCGATCGGCACCGGGACATCGCGGCGCATGGGTCGGGCGGCCGCCGCCTCCCGCGGTGCGTTCCTCCCCTCCCGCCGCGCCGTCTTCCCCTCCCCCGATTCCCCCTCCCCCGATGCCCCCTCCCCATCCGACGCCGGGGATCGCACCCGTCGGGCGTTCGAACGGTGTCACGTGAAACTCGCGGCACTCGCTTTGGTCGTCGCCGTCGCGTCGGCGGCGACGCGTGGCGCCCACGGCGGTCCCGTCGAAGCCCGCCGGGCATGGAAGGTGGCGCAGAGCCTTCGATCGGCGCCGTGGAGACAACGGTTGACGGCGCTGCGCGTCGCGCGACGCGAGGCCAACGACACCGACCCGTTGTTGCCGCGGATTCTCGCGGCCGAGGGATCGGTGCTTCGTGCGGCGGGGTACGGGCCGGCGGCCGATGCATCGGAAGCGCAAGCGGCGGACACGGGCCCCGCCCGCGATTCATCGCGCCTCGCGCGGATGCTGTCGGTCGCACGCGGGTTCGACGCCGAGGGCGACGAACGCGCGGCGCTCGAGCGATTGGCCGACGTGCTCGCGGGCGCGGCGGGTGACGAACACGTGCTCGGGCCCGCGTTGGTGCTGCGCGCGCGGATCGCCGCCATCCACGAGGACGGTGCGACGCTCGCGACCCTCGTTCGGACGGCCGCGACCCTCGGCGCCGACCGAGTCGGCGATCGGCTGATCATCATCGACCTCGCGGGCCTCGTGCGCTGGCGCGCGGGCGATCGCCCGGGTGCACGTCGGGCACTCGAGGAGGAGAAGCGTCTCTACGCCGACGCCGTGCGCCGCGGGGACGACGTCGCGAAGTACGCCGCTCGCGCGTGGTTGCGACTCGAACTTCCCCGTCTGCTCGATCTGAAGTGAGCGGCGGGGCGGCCCGATGCGGAAGAGAGGAAGCGCGTCAGCGCCCGATCCCCCGATACTCGAAGCCCATCGATCGCATGCGGACGGGATCGAACACGTTGCGCCCGTCGAACACGATCGGCTTGGCCAGCACCTTCTTCACGCGATCGAGGTCGGCGCCGCGGTACTCGTTCCACTCCGTGCATACGATCAGCGCGTCGGCGCCCGTCGCGGCCTCGTACGGGTCTTCCGCGTAGCGGATGCGATCCCCCATCACGGCGCGGAACGTGCCGATCGCCTCGGGGTCGGTGCCGACGACGTGGGCGCCGGCCGCCAGCAGACCGTCCGCGATCACGAGCGCCGGGGCCTCGCGCACGTCGTCGGTGCGCGGCTTGAACGCGAGCCCCCACAGCGCGAAACGCAGGCCCTTCAAATTGCTGCCGAAACGGGTGCGGACCTGCTCGACGACAAGGTGCTTCTGCGCGTCGTTGACGCCTTCGACCGCTTCCGCGATCTTCATCGCGACGCCGTGGCGGCGACCGACGTGGATCAGACCCTGCGTGTCTTTTGGAAAGCACGATCCGCCGTAGCCGCAGCCGGGGAAGAGAAACGCCGACCCGATGCGCGAATCGGTTCCCATGCCGCGACGGACGTCTTCGACGTCGGCGCCGACCGCGTCGCAGAGTCGCGCGACTTCGTTCATGAACGAGATGCGTGTTGCGAGCATGGCGTTGGAGGCGTACTTCGTGAGTTCGGCGGCCGCGTTGCTCATGCGCAGGATCGGCTTGCCGGTGCGGACGAACGGCTCGTAGAGCGCTCGCATCACCTCGAAGGCGCCGTCGTCGTCGGTGCCGATCACGACGCGGTCGGGGCGGAGGAAGTCCTCGACGGCGGCGCCTTCCTTCAGGAACTCGGGGTTGTTGACGACCGAGACCGGGAACTTCGCGTGGATGGCGAGGATCTCGCGCACGCGCTTGGCGGTGCCGACCGGCACGGTGCTCTTCAGCACCATCACCGTCTTACCGGTCAATCCGCGGGCGACGTCGGCGACGGCGGCCTCGACGTACCGGAGATCGGGCTGGCCCCCCTCCCCTTCGGGGGTGCCCACCGCGATGAACACGACCGCGGCGCCGGCCACCGCCTCGGCGTGCTTCGTCGTGACGTGGAGCCGCTTCTCGCGCTGGGCTCGGTGCATCAGGTCGGCAAGCCCCGGCTCGTAGATCGGCACTTCGCCGGCCTTCAGGCGTTCGACCTTCTTCGCGTCGGTGTCCACGCACGTGACGTCATGTCCGGCATCGGCGAAGCAGACGCCCGCGACGAGGCCGACGTAGCCCGTTCCGATGACGGCAATGTGCATGCGAAGCTCCGCGAGGACGGGGACCGAAGCGGGGCATGGTCCGGCGCTCGCCTCGCAATGGCGAGGTCTGGCGGCGGTGCGCGACGGGGCCCGGCGCAGGCGCAAGCGGGGGGAGAGTCGGACGCAGGTGGGCGGGCCGAATCGGCACGCGGTGGCAGAGCGGTGACAGGTGTGCGTCAGGCTTCGCGTACCTCCGACTTCCTGGCGGCCGGGGGCGTCGCGCTCGGGCAGGGCGCGCGCCCCCGGGGGGGCGAGGGGACAGGTGTCGTCGTCGACTCGGTCGCCGCGAAGTTCGCCGAGCGTGATTTCGGGCACTCCGGAGTCGGATCGTCGCCTCGGCTTGACCTCTTCCGGGGCGCCACTACGATCCCGCTCCACATCCGCGGGGGTGTAGCTCAGCTGGTTTAGAGCGCCGGCCTGTCAAGCCGGAGGTCACGGGTTCGAGTCCCGCCACTCCCGCCACTTACTTTTCGTGCAAATCGGTGCAAGACGATGCGCCGTGGGGACTTGTGGCTGGTCCGTTGAGCGCGGCTGCAGCCGCGGTCGTTGGCGCATTTGTGCGCGGAGGTTCACTTTGGCGCGGGGTGTTTGGCACAAATCCGGTCACACTTTCCGCAGGGGGCAACCCGATCGAAAGCGGAAGTTCGAGCAGGGCAACTGCGGCCTTCAGGTCGTATCGGGACCGATCGGTGTAGTGCCGGAGCGTC
>JANNRO010000365.1:0-6258 GCA_031401505.1 Planctomycetia bacterium | reverse complement strand
ACGTTCCAGCCGCGGAGGATGGAGCAGATCGCCTCGATGAGTGCAGCGCCGCCTCGAAAGCGGACGGGCTGGGGCAATTTGCCGAATCGAAGCCACCGGTGGCGTCGTCGTGCGGGCGGAGTGAGCGAACGGTGCCCTGTCGTGCCGAGCCAGTCCGGTGGCTTCGATTCGGCAAATTGCCCCAGCCCGTCCGCTTTCGAGGCGGCGCTGCACTCATCGAGGCGATCTGCTCCATCCTCCGCGGCTGGAACGTGCGCGACGTCGATCCGGCCTCGGCGCCGCGGCCCCTCATCCGCGTGCGGCGCACGCGCCTCGGCTACCGACGCATTTCGTGGTGGACCGACCGCCCGTCGCGAGTCCGCGAGAAGACACGCCGCCATCTCGTCGAGGCGCTCTGCGGTTTTCACTCCGAGTTCCTGGACTGGTATCTCGCGCAGCATCCGAAGACGCTCTTCATCCACGGCGCCGCCGTGAAGTTCGGGCGCCGGCTCGTCGTGTTTCCAGCGCTCGCGAAGGCGGGAAAGAGTACGCTGACCGTTCGGCTGGCGATGGAGGGGCGTCGGGTCTTTTGTGACGACGTGCTGCCGATCGACACGAAGACGTCTCACGGGATCGCACTCGGAATCGTTCCCCGCCTGCGCCCGCCGCTGCCGCGGGGCGTCGGTGCGGCGTTTCGCCGCTTCGTACGCGACCGGCGCGGTCACGGATTCCGCAACCGACTCTATGTAAGCCTGAGGTCTCGGGAACTCGCCAACCTCGGCGAGACGGCGCCGGTCGGAGGTGTCGTGATCCTCACGAGGCGCTCGACGGGCAGCGCTTCGATCGAACCGCTCGACCCCGCGGACGCGATGGAGAAGATCGTGCTCCAGAACTACGCACGCGAAGTGCCGACGCCGCTCATCCTCGACACGCTCGCCCGCGCCGTCGGGGGGGCGCAGTGCTACCGCTTGCGGTACACGAACACCGACGAGGCAGCCGCGCTGCTCTGCGCCACGTTCGGACCAGCTCGTCCGACGGCGCGACGGGGTCGGCGATGATCGTTCGATATCGGCGCGCGCCGACGGCAACGGCTCGTCGGGTGGGAAAGTCCCTCTTCCTGGCGCACTCCGAACGGGGCACGCTGTATCGCGTGAACACGCCTGTCGCTGCTTTGTGGAAGCTGCTGGCCGCACCGACGCACGCCACGGAGGTACTCCGCGTATTCGCCGACGCGTTCCCGCACGTCTCGGGCGCTCGACTCCGGAGGGACGTCGTGAAGATGCTGCACGATCTCGTTGCGGAAGGGCTCGTGGTTGAAGTCGCAGGCCGGCCTCCGACCCTGCGTGCTCGGAACAACCGTCGAGCCTAGGCGCCCCCGACACGTGGCTGGGATGAGCGTGCCGGGCATGATGTAGAAATCGATCGTCGACGCGGACGACCATCCGAAGATCGCGCCACGGAAATGAATCCCGTCGTCAGGCCGCCGATCAGGCACACGCGCCCCCGACGTTGCGCCTCCGTACTCCGACGGAAGGCGACGCGAGACCAGGCTCGCGCGCCCCACACACATCGATTCTACGTCGGTCGGCGTGGCTCCCGCCGCCCGTGCGTGCCCTCGCAGACACGGGCCCCATTCAGCCTTGCGAGAGCGCGGAACCGGCCGTCAGAAGTCGGGCGATCCACCCATCTCGGATCCGAGTCCCGCCCGTCCATCGGCTGTCGTCGGGTTCGTGCAGAATTCCGCGCCCGCGCCCCGCGACACCCTGGAGGGTTCTCGATGTCCCGTCCGCTGCTCGTCACCTGCTTGGCATTTTCGTCGATCGGGGCTGCCGCGTCCGCGCACGCCGACCCGAGCGGTGTCGCGGTACCCGCCCTCTTCTCCGATCGTGCGACGTTGCCGTTCGCCGCGACGACGCCGCCCGCGCGTCGCTCCGATGCGGTCGAACTGGGCCGCCCCGATGTGTCGGACGCGCTTGCGTCACTGGCGGGCGGCGCAGACTGCTGCCCGCCCCCGCCCTGCTGCGAGCGCCCGTGGAAAGGCAAGATCTGGGGCTCGTTCAGCCTCACCTCGGGCAACACCGACACGATCGCGGCGGTCTTCGGCGCCGAAGCGATCTGGACGCGCGACCCTTGGTCGTTCAAGGCCGCCGCCGAGTTCATCTACGGCTCGGATCAGGGCGATACGACGGCCGAACGCATCAACGCCATCCTGCGCGTCGATCGGAAGCTGAACGACGGCGTCACGTACGTTTTCGGACAATTGACGTTCGATCGCGACGAGCCCGCGGGGCTCGAGTCGCGTTTCATTCCGACGGTCGGCATCGGTCGCGTCTTTTTCAAGAACGACCGGCAGGAGTTCAAGGGCGAGGTCGGAGGCGGACTGACGCACGAGAAACGCGTCGGCCTCGACGCGACGACCGATCCGTCGGGGTATCTCGGCCTCCACTACGTCCGGACGTGGGAAGCCAAGCGCGCGTTCCACGCCGACTTCGAGATGTTCCCGAATCTCAACGACTTCGACCTGTCCGTCGCCAAACTCGCGTTCCTCTACGAAATGCCGGTCTCCGACACCTTCCGCGTGACGGCCGGGCTCCGCTTCGACTACGTCGTAAATCCGCCTCCGGGACGCGAAGATCTCGACACGCTGATCACCGTCGGCTTCTCCGCGAACTTCTAGGCCCCACGTCAGAGACGCCGAGGCCTCACCGCGGCATACGGATCGGGCCAGTCGGGCTCGGCGGCGCCGGCCTTCGCGGCGGCGTGCAACGTGAGGTACGGGTCGGTCAGATGCGCGCGCGCGATCGCACAGAGGTCGGCCCGCCCCGCCGCGAGGATCGTGTCGGCGTGGTCCATGCTCTCGATGCCGCCCACCGCCATCGTCACGACGCGTGCCTCGTGGCGAATCCGATCGGCAAAGCCCGTCTGGTACATGCGGCCGTAGACCGGTTTGCCCAGTGGCGTCGTCCCCCCGCTCGACACGTCGATCACGTCGGCGCCGTTCGCCCCGAGCATCGAGGCGATCTCTACCGCGTCGCGGTCCGTCACACCGGTCCCATCCGTCATCCAGTCCGTCGCCGAGATGCGCACGAAGAGGGGCAGGTCCCTCGGCCACGCCGCCCGAACCGCCCCTACGACGGCCAACGGGTACCGCATCCGATTCTCGAGGCTGCCTCCGTATCGATCGGTCCGCAGATTCGACAACGGCGAGATGAACGACGACAGCAGATAGCCGTGCGCCATGTGGATCTCGAGCGCGTCGAAGCCGGCGCGCCGCGCTCGCTCGGTCGCGACCGAGAACTCCTCTTCCACCGCGTCCATGTCGCGCTGGTTCATCTCGCGCGGAACGTGCCAGCCCTCGGCGTACGGGACCGCCGACGGACCGATCGTCTGCCACGCCGTCGCGTCGCCGAGAGGGCCGTCGCCGGCCCACGGCAATTGACAGGAGCCCTTGCGCCCCGCATGACCGATCTGAAGGCCGATCTTCGCCTCCGAGTGTTCGTGGACGAAGTCGGTGATGCGCCGCCAGGCGGCGACGTGGGCATCGTGATAGATGCCCGTGCACCCGTGGGTGATCCGTCCGATCGCCGACACGTTGGTCGCCTCGCCGAAGACGAGCCCGGCCCCGCCGATCGCGCGAGTCCCCAGATGGACCAGATGCCAGTCGTCGGGCGTGCCGTCCTTCGCCATGTACTGGCACATCGGCGAGACGACGATGCGGTTCGCCAGCTCGAGGGAACGCAGCCTCAACGGGACGAGGGAGGGGCGCGGGGAGGGAGCCGAGTGGGCGACGCCCGCGCCATTGGCGCTCGCGAACTGCCTCGCCGCACGATCGACCAGCACCGGGTCGCGCAAGGCGAGGTTGTCGTAGGTGATCCGCCGCGACCGGGTCATCAGGTTGAACGTGAAGGTGGCGGGGTCCTGACCCTTCCAACGCTCGACGTCCTCGAACCACGCCTGACTCACCCCCGCAGCCCGCTGGAGTTTCTCGACGTCGGTCCGACGCGCCGCCTCGTACGCCGCAAGCGCCTTGGCGGGACTTCCGCCGCGGAAGCCCTCGAACGCCTTCGCGAGCGCGATCGCGTCTTCCATCGCGAGTTTCGTGCCGCTGCCGATCGAGAAGTGGGCCGTGTGGGCCGCGTCGCCCATCAACACCTCGTTGCCGTCGCTCCAACGCTCGCAACGGACCGTCGGGAACTGACGCCAGATCGACTTGTTCGCGAGCACCTGATGGCCTTCCAGGTGGTCGGCGAAGAGCTTCGCGACGTACGCGACCGTCTGGGCCTCGGTCGCACGATCGAGCCCCGCACGAATCCACGTGTCGTGTCCGCACTCGACGATCCACGTCGAGAGGTTCTTCTCGAACGGGTAGGCGTGGACCGCGAACTGCCCGTGCTCGTTCTCCCGAAAGACGAAGGTGAACGCCGTCAAGGGCTTCGTCGTGCCGAGCCAACAGAAGTGCGTCGCCCCCCACGAGATCGAGGGCTTCAACGTCTCGGCGAGCGCCGTCCGAACGCCGCTCTGGACGCCGTCCGCCGCGATGATCAAGTCTGCGCCCTTCACGGCATCGAGGCGTGGAATCTCGATCCCGAAGGCCAACTTGACGCCCACCGCTCGGCACCGGTCGGCGAGAATCCTGAGCAGCGCCTTGCGAGCCAATCCGCAGAAGCCGTGACCCGTGCTCCGAACGAGCGCGTCGCCGACATAGGTGTCGATGTCGCCCCAATACGCGAACTGGCGACGGATCTCGGCGTACGACTCGGCGTCGGAGGCCTCGAAGTGACCGAGCGTCTCTTCGGAAAACACGACCCCCCACCCGAAGGTCTCGCCTTCGAGGTTGCGCTCCGTGACCTCGATGTCCCAGTCCGGATGCGCCTTTCGGAGCAGCAACGCCGCATAGAGGGAAGCCGGGCCGCCGCCGATGCAGAAGATGCGCACGAACGGAACCTCGCTGCTCGCCCCGGACGGAGCGAGCCGGGAGGGTACCCGACACCGGGCCTCGTTCCCCCACGTCCCGGTGTCGAAGCGTCCGTCGTCGGTCGCAACGGCGTCTGGTAGAACCCCGCGGTCCGCGACGGCCCGTCGTCGCGCACGACCGGAATCGCGCGCATGGCGACGATCTTCGTGCCGAAAGAGACCCACGCCGGGGAGCGTCGTACCGCCGCCACCCCCGAGACCGTCAAGCGACTGATCAAGGACGGCCACGCGGTCGTGATCGAGCGGGGAGCGGGGGCGCTCGCCCACTACGCCGATGCCGACTACGAGGCGGCGGGCGCGAGGATCTCCTCGGATTCGTCCGCCATCGGCGACGCCGACGTGGTCGCGCAGTTTTCGGTCCCGTCGGCGTCACTCCTCGGGCGCATGAAACTCGGTTCCTCGATCATTTCGTTCCTCTGGGCACCCGAAAATCTCGACGCCGTACGGGCACTCGCCGCGCGGGATCTCTCGGCGTTCGCGATGGACTCGCTCCCCCGTTCGACGCGGGCCCAGAAGGACGACGCGTTGACGAGTCAGGCGAGCCTCGCGGGCTACAAGGCCGTGCTGCTCGCGGCGACGCACCTGCCGAAGATCTTCCCGATGCAGATGACCCCCGCCGGGACCATTCGTCCCGCGCGCGTCGTGATCCTGGGTGCCGGTGTCGCGGGGCTCCAGGCCATCGCGACGGCGCGCAGGCTCGGCGCGATCGTCGAAGTCTCCGACATCCGCCCCGAGGTGAAGGAGCAGGTCCAGTCGCTCGGCGCCACCTACATCGAGGTTCCGGGCACCGTCGCCGCGGGCAGCGGAGGCTACGCCGCCGAACAGACCGACGAGTTCCGGCGCAAGCAGCAGGAGGTGCTCCGTGAGCGCATCCTCGCGGCCGATGTCGTGATCACGACCGCGCTGATCCCGTACCGCCCGGCTCCGAAGCTGGTGCTCGAAGGCGTCGTGGCGGCGATGCGTCCGGGCAGCGTGATCGTCGATC
Organism: Planctomycetia bacterium; assembly: GCA_031401505.1. GTDB lineage: Bacteria > Planctomycetota > PLA2 > PLA2 > JAEUHO01 > JANNRO01. The sequence goes on along the minus strand of JANNRO010000365.1, from coordinate 320 downwards.
TCGCGGCTGAGCGCGGAGGCAACGTCGAGGGAACCGAGCCGGGGCGCACGATCGTGAAGGGCGGCGTCACGATCATCGGCGATCTCCAGTTGGCCGGCACCGTCGCCACCCACGCGACCGACCAATACGCGAAGAACGTCCAGAACGTGCTCAGCGACGCCACGAAGAAGGGCGTCTTCGGCTGGGATCTCGCCGACGAGATCGTCGCGGCGGCGCTCGTCGTCCACCGCGGCGACGTCCGCCACGCCCGCACGCGCGAACTCCTGGGCCTGCCCCCGGCGCCGCCCGCGGCCGCGACCCTCCCGCCATCGGCCACCCCC
>JANNRO010000364.1:0-11809 GCA_031401505.1 Planctomycetia bacterium | reverse complement strand
CTCCAACCAGGACCTACGCAAGCTGGTCGGCGAGAACCGCTTCCGCGAGGATCTCTTCTACCGCCTGAACGTCATCACGGTCGAACTCCCGCCGCTGCGCGATCGCGCCGACGACATCCCCGATCTCGTCCACCGGTTCCTCGACGAGATCGCCGAGACGTCGAAGACCCCGCGCAAGACCATCACCGACGAGGCGTTGCTCCTGCTCCGGCGGTTCAACTGGCCGGGCAACGTGCGGGAGTTGAAGAACGAGGTCCACAAGGCCCACGCGCTGTCCGACAAGGTGATCCTCCCGATGGTGCTCTCCGATGGCGTCCGGAAGGCCGTCGTCGAGCCGGTGCCGGTACCCGCGCTGGGCGAGAAGTCGTTGAAGGAGATGGTCCGCGAGGTGGCGGAAGACCTCGAGCGCCGCGCCATCCTCGAAGCGCTGCGCCGCACCCGCGGGAGAAAGGCACAGGCCGCGCGCATGCTCGGCGTGTCGCGCCCGACGCTCGACGCGAAACTGGCACAACTCGGAATCGACGTTCCCCGGGCGGGGAGCGAGTAGCGGCCGGACTACGGCCCAATGGCGGAACTCTCGTGCGACCGCGTGTAAGGCGCCGGTCCGCTTGACACTCCGGCGCCGCCGGTCGGTTCACACGTGCCCCGCCGGCGGATCGAAGTGCCGAATCGACAACGGGTTACGCATCCGACGGGCCGCACCGCCTCCCGGCTCGTGTGGCGCGGAGTTTGATCTAAGGCCCCTTCGTTCTCGAAAGCGCATCCGGAGTCGCTCCCCATGGCGGAATTGCTGATTCGCACCCCCGGCCAACCCGATCGCCGGGTGCCGCTCCCGTCGAGGACGTTCGTCGTCGGCAGACACGAGTCGTGTGACGTCCAGATCCTCGAGGTGAAGGCGTCCAAGCGGCACTTCGAGGTCGCGCCCGCACCGGTGTCGGTCGAGAGCGCCGAAGGCGCGGTTTACGTCGTGACGGACCTCCAGTCGTCGAACGGAACGTTCGTGGGCGAGGCGCGCGTGATGCGCCGTCTGCTCGGGCCCGGTGAAGAGATTCGGGTGGGTGACACGCGCATGTCGGTCGTCGGCGTGGGGGCCAACGAGGTGACGACGGCGCCCGGCGGCGGGGCACCGGCGGGTATCCGCATTTCAAAGGGACTCGTCGTCGACGGCGCACCGACGGCGGGCGCCGTGACACCGGCGAACGCATTCGAGCGCGTGCGCGAGCGATCGGACCGCCTCGCCGACCCGGACGATTCGGGCCTCGAGGGCGCGGCGCCGACGCCGGACGAACGGCGCGCCGCGGCGGCCGGACGGCGCGCGGTCGCGCAGGGCGCGATCGTGTTCGCGCTGGGCGTCATCGCCGTGCTCGCGGTCGAGTTGTTCGTTTCGAAGACCGCGGACCGGCGCGGGCGGGATCGCGCCGAGGCCGATGCCTATGCGACGCTCCTCGCCAACCGAGACGAGCCGTTCGCGAAGCTCTCGGCGCGATATGACGATTTTCAACGCGACTTTCCGCTGTCGGCTCGAACGCCCGAACTTCAGAAGCTGATCGACGCGCGGCGCGGCATGGACGCCCGCTTCACGAAAGACGAAGCGGAGTTCAATCGCTACGTCTCGCGCCTCGTGCCGTACACCGACAGCGAGGTGTACGGACGGCTGACCGATCTGCTCGAGGCGCACTCGGGCGACGGCGACGCACTGAAGCCGCGCATCGAGAAGGCGCTCGCCGACCTCTCGGCCGCGAATGCCGCGGCCTTCGCGAGGGATCGCGCGACGGCGAAGTCGGACGTCGAGCGCCTGTTGGCTGCCGGCGACGCCGGGACGGCGCTACGGCGACTTCGCGCCCTGATGTCCGCCTATCCGGCGCTTGCGACGGCGGAGCGATCGGCGCTGGCCGACGAACTCGGGGCCGTCGCGACGGCCGCGACGGCGCTCGCCGACGCGGCGCTTTCCAAGGCGGAGTCGACGGCCGACCCGGACGTCCGGCGGCACGTTCTGCTCGAGGCGATCCGGGGATTGAGCGGAACGGCCGAGATGGACCGGGTGGCGTCGGTCCTTCGGCGCGTGACCGGCGGTTCGCTCCCGACGGCGGGCGGCACGACGGCTTCGACGGGTAGGACGGGCAAGCCGAAGGGGGGGGAATCGATCGGGCTCCTGTCGGCCGACGTGCTCGGCAGGATCGCCGACGCCGAGGCCTTGTCGCGGGGGCGGCGTTGGTTCGAGGCCGCGACGGCCTACGACCGGCTGTTGAAGCTCGACGCGTCGGAGCGAGTCAAAGCCAACTGGTCGGAGCGCCGCAACGACATCGGGCGGGTCATCGCGCTGGTGGACGACTTGAAGAAGGCGCGGGTCGAGGCGAAGGACGGCGTCCTGCCGGTCCGGATCGGCGGCGCGACGTGGGACGTGCTCGCGATCGACGAGCAGGGCGTGCGCGCGAGGCGTTCCGGCATCGACTCGACGGTGGCCTGGCCCGACGTGGTGCCGCGGGATCTGGTCGCGTTGCTGGCTCACGGCCCCGCCACCCCGGACCGCCATCTGGCGCTCGCCACGCTGGCCGCCGATCTCGGCGACCGCCCGGCCGCGGTCGAGCACCTGATTCCGCTCATGGATCTGCCGACCCACAAGGACCTCGCGGCGTCGGTGATGGCGCAACGCATGGAGGGGCGCACGTCGGTCCCCGAGGGCGGCTATCGGGTGCTCGACGGAGATCTGCTCGACGTCGCGGAGTGGACGCGGCGCACGGACGGACGGCGGCTCTCCGACCTGAAGTCCGAGGCCGCGGAACTGGTCCAGAAGGCGTCGGAGGACCCTGCCCTCGAGAAGCTCCGCGCACTTCGGGCCCGACGCGAGGAACTCGATCGCCGCCGCGCGGTCGCGTTGCTCGCGATCTTCAACGAGAAGCATTGGCCCTATCCGCACACCGCGCCGTCGATGCAGGTGAGCTACGGCGTCGTGACGGGCGAGTGCGAGAAGCGCTGGAAGGCGGTCGAAGAGGTCTGGGACGAACCCGCACGAGGGGTGCCCGGCAACACGGCGGCGCTCGAGAAACTCGTCGCCCGCCACGCCGAGGTCGTGAAGGAACTCGCGGCGAAGGAGGTCGACACCGACGCGATCGTGGCCGCAATGGAGCCGTACGCGATCTACGCCGGTGCGCCGACGATGACGATCCGCACGTTCTACAAGTCGCGGGAAGAGAAGGAGCTGCTCGCCTACAACCGCTGGGTGATGGACGTCTACAACCCCGAGCACACGTTCGGGCTCTCTCCGACCGAGATCGAGCAGATCCGCATCACGAACGAGTATCGCGTGACGATGGGCTTCATGTTCGTCGTGGAGCCGGGGCCGGCGGCCGTCGAAGCGATCGATTCGTCCAACGTTTCGACGATTCTCGACCAGGCGAGGGAGACGGCGCGCCGCCCGTTGAAGGCGGTGCGCATCAACGAGCACCTGTGGAAGGCCGCCCGCGGGCACAGCGACGACATGGCCAAGCGCGGTTTCTTTTCCCACGACGCACCCGCCAACCCGTCGATCGGCGAGCCCGGGACGTCGCCGCCGGACCGCATGCACAAGGCGGGCTACCCGGGCAACTGCGGCGAGAACATCGCGACCGCGTCCAACCCGATGGGCGCGCACCTGATGTGGCTCCATTCGAGCGGGCACCATCGGAACATCCTTACGAACTGGGAAGACATGGGCATGGGCTTCGACGGCGGCGGCGGCGGGCGCGCGACGCAGAACTTCGGGGCGGGCGGGGGCATGACCGAGGCCGTGATTCCCGAAGGCGCCCCCACGTCGCCATCGGGCAAGCGGAAGAAGAAGGACTCGAAGTAGGCCGACGGACGCGGAGCGGGACGCACGCCGGACGCGGGTCCCGCCGCTCCCGCGAGGTAGCATTCCGATCGACCCGGAGGTCGACCCCGTGCCCAAGCTTCTGATCAACGAAGGCGGCCAGGCGAGCGTCTTCGAACTCTTCGACGACGAGGCGACGATCGGTCGCGGCGCTTCCAACGCCATCCAGATCGTCGACTCCCACGCGAGCAAGCATCACGCCGTCATCCGCCGTTCGGCGGGCCGGGTGAAGCTCGTGGACCTGGAGTCCAAGAACGGCACCCGCGTCAACGGGGAGTTCCGCAACCAGCGCTGGCTCCAGCACGGTGACGCGGTGTCGATCGGCGCGGCGGTGCTGACCTACGACGGCTCGGACGCGACCGAGGTCGCCGAAGTCCCCGAGGAAGCCGCGGCGTTCACCGGGGGCCGCGGCGGCATCGGCGGTCAGGGCGGCGGCGGCATCGGGGGCGGATACGCGGTCGCGGCACCCACGTCGCACGGCCCGGCGCCGCGCTCTCGCCGCGACCGGGAGCGCGATCAGGACGCCGAGGACGGCGAAGAGCGGCCGCGTCGGTCGTCGCGCCGGCAGACCAACAACTCGGCCACCGTGCTGCTGGTCGGTGGCGGGATGCTCCTGGTGGTCGTGCTCTTCTTCCTACTCCTGAGCGGGAAGGGGAACCCCGCCAACACGAACGCGCTCCAGTACGCACGGCGGTTGAGCAAGCAGAGTGCCGCGAGCACCGAAGAGATGAAGGCCAACGTCCAGAAGGCGCTCGACTACCTGACCGCGAACGGCAACCCTGCCGACGCCGATTCCTACGTGAGCGTCGCCAAGGAAATCGAGGCGTTGAAGGAGAACTTGAAGGCGTTCGACGACAAGGTCGTCGAGGACGCTGCCGGCAAGGAATACCTCGCGATCGAGCGGTCGTTCATCGAGATGTGGAAGAACGGCAAGACGGCCGAAGCGCTCGGTCAGGAACTGTTGAAGTGGGTCACCAAGTACAAGGGCTCGCGCTTCGTCGCCGGCTTCGAGGCCGGATTCAAGGACCAGAAGATGCTCGCGCTCTACAAGAAGACCAAGGAAGGCGGGTTCGCCCCTCCGAAGTGACGCGAGAGCGCGGGCGTCTCGCGCACGCGCCGGAGGACACGCCCTACAGGATCGTCTTCCCGAACGCCGAGAGAATCAGTTCGACGGCCAGTTTCGCCGTGCGATTCCCCTCGTCGAGGATCGGGTTCAGCTCGACGAGATCCATGCCGAGCAACTTTCCCGTCTGCGCCGCCTTCTCGCACGCGAGGTGCGCCTCGCGGTACGTGAGCCCTCCGGGCACCGGCGTACCGACGCCCGGCGCGTACTCCGGGTCGACGCCGTCGAGGTCGAACGAGAGGTGCACGCCCGCCGTCCCAGCGGTCGCGCGCGCGAACGCCTCGTCGAGACAGACCGCGACGCCCCGCTCGTCGATCTCCGACATCGTGTAGCACCGGACGCCCGAGTCCTTGACGATGCGTCGCTCTTCCGCGTCGAGGTCACGCACGCCGACGAGCGCCACGTTGCGCGGATCGAGCGCCGGAGGGCCGCCCGCGATCGACGTCAGCGAGCGCTCGCCGCGTCCGAGGCATACGCCGAGCGGCATGCCGTGGATGTTCCCGCTCGGGCTCGACTCGGGCGTGTTCATGTCGGCGTGTGCGTCGATCCAGACCACGCCCACGGGCTGGCCCTTCGCGCGGTGGTGGATCGCCTGTGCGGCGATCGATCCGATCGCGATCGAATGGTCGCCTCCGAGCACGAGCGGGATCGCGCCTTCGCCGAGCGCCGCGAGCGTCTTGTCGCGCAGTTCGACGCAGCAGGAGACCACCTCGTGGAGGTACTTCACGTGGGACTCGCCGACCGGGCACACCTCGGGCTCGTGGACGAACACGGCGCCGAGTTCCTGCACGTCGTAGCCGAGCCGCGTCAGTCGCTCCGAGAGTCCCGCGATGCGGATGGCGCTCGGGCCCATGTCGACGCCGCGACGCCCCGCGCCCAGGTCCATGTGGACGGCGAGGATCGAGACGGGCTGCGCGGGCGAAGTCACGGACGAGGGCCTCGGCATGGCCGGGAGTCTCCGAAGGGTCCGCCATTCCACCACGGAGACGACGCGTTCGTCGGACGCGGGCCCCGCGCGCGAATCAATCGCCCGGATTCGCCTCCGGCAACCCCTCGGCCATCCAGCGACGGTAGAGCGCGCTCTTCTCGGCGACGACCGCCGGGGGGCCGAACGCCTCGACGCGGCCGTCGCGCAGCACCAGCACGCGGTCGGAGCGTTCGACCGTGCCCGGTCGATGGGCCACGACGATCACCGTGCGCCCCGGCAGAAACTCGCCGAGCGCCGCGCGCAGCGCGTCTTCGCTCTCGCGGTCGAGCGCGCTGGTCGGCTCGTCGAGGAGGAGGATGCGCGGGTCGGCGAGGATCGCGCGCGCCAGCGCCAGCCGTTGTCGCTGCCCTCCCGACAACCCCGTGCCGCCGACGCCGAGCCGGGTGGCGTACCCGTCGGGCGACGCGGCGATGAACTCGTGTGCGTGGGCGCGCCGGGCGGCGGTCTCGATCTCGAGGGGTGTGGCCCCCGGGCGGCCGCGCGCGATGTTCTCCCCGATCGTGCCCGCGAAGAGGTCGGGCTGCTGGTGGAGGATCGCACAGGCGCCGCGCACGGAGTCGAGCGTCGCCGTCCTCGCGTCGATGCCCTCGATCCGCACGCATCCCGACGACGGATCTCTGAGCCTCGGCACGAGATCGAGCAGCGTCGACTTGCCGGCCCCGCTCGGCCCCACGACCGCGACGACCGTTCCGGGCTCGACGTCGAACGTGACGTCGGACAGCGCTTCCCTGCCGTCCGGATAGGTGAAACTCACGTGCTCGAATCGCACCGCGCCCGAGCCCTCGGGCAGCGTCGTCGCGCCCGGGGCGTCGGTGATTTCGGGCACGCGATCGAGGAGCGCGAACAACCGCTCGGACGCAGCGCCCGAGATGCCGATGCGGTTGCCGATGTCGCCCAGCTTGCGGAACGGATCGAGCGTGCCGAGCAGCGCGGAATAGAGCGCCAGGAACTGCGCCGAGTCCATCGCCACGATGCGGGAGATGCCCGCCCACAGCGTCAACGCGACGCCGAGCGCCGCGAGCGTCTCGAGCAGCGGGCTCGTCAACGCGTCGGTGCGCGTCATGCGCCGGTCTTCCTCGTACAGCCTCGCCGCCGCCTCGCGAAAGCGTGCGGCCTCGACGCCCTCGCCGCGAAACGCCTGGACCGTCTTCAGCGCCTGGAGCGACTCCGACGCCACGCCCATCATCGCGCTCCTCGCCTCGAGCACGCCCCGGGCCCGCCGACGGATGCGCCGCGCGAGGAACGCCGTGGTCCCGAATACGACCGGGAAGACCAGCAGCGTGATCAGGGTCAACGGGACGTCGATCGCGAGGGCGACCGCGACCATGCCAACGACCTTCAACGGCTCCCGGACGAGCTTGGCGAGCACGACGCCGAGCCCCGCGGAGAGGAAATCCACGTCCGTCGTGAAACGGGTGACCGAGTCGGTGACGCCGCGCGCTTCGTAGAACCCCGTCGGCTGGGCGAGCGCCTGCTCGAAGACCTCCTCGGCGACGTCGAGGACGGTGCGACGAGTCAATGCCGCCGTCCACGCGTCCTGGAAGAAGCGCACGAGCGCCTTCGCCGCGGTCAGCGTGACGAAGAGCGCGAGGAACCCGAGCAGCAGCGGACCCTTGCCCTCGCCGACGAACCCGCGGATGAACGCGATCACGCCCGAGGACCAGCGATCGAGCGCCGACTCGGACGCGCCGGTCTCGCCGAAGAGGACGCGGAAGAACGGCAGCCCCGTCGCGAACGTCGCCGTGTTGAGCACGCCGACGAAGACGGCGGCGACGAGCGCCGCGACGAGACGTCCGCGGTGCCTGGCCGCGTAGCGCAGGAGCCTCAGATAGGCCTTCACCGGGGTCTGCCCGTCGGGCCGCGCTTCCTCAGACTCGCTGACGCGACGCGCCGCGTGAACGTGCGGAGATCGACCGGAGGTCGTCGCCACGGCGCGAAGTAGCCGCGCACGACGCGGAGGCGATCGGCGCGCGAGACGAGCTCGCGCCCGAACGACGCGTCGAGCCGGGCGAGATCCCGGGCCCGGCGTCGCCACGAGATCTCCCCGCGCCGGATGCGCGCGCCCTCGAGATCGACGATCTCGTACGAGACGGACGACGCGTCGCGACGCGCCACGATGTTGGGGGCCTTCAGATCGCGGTGACTCACCTCGGCATCATGGATGCGACGTACGAATCGACCGAGCGCGTGAAGGGCCTCGGCCCGCGCAGCGGGGGAAAGCCTCGAATAGGCGGAGGGACCGTCGTCCGACGGCCGCACGAGCCGGTAAAGGTCGGCCGCCACCCGATCGCCGTCGCGCGCGAGTTCGGCGACGTAGAGTCCCGCGCCGTCGGTCGAGGCCGCCGCTGCGATCGGTTTCGGGCACGCGACGCCGCGGATGCGGAGCGCGTAGGCGCGTCGGAACGCGCGAATCGCGCGCGGCGTGCGGAAGCGGTCCCTTCGCTTGGCGTCGAAGCGCTTGACGACGACGCTTCCGGGCAACCCGGCTCCCTCGGCCACGAAGACGTGGCCGTCGGACTTCAATGGGCGGCGGAGTTCGGGCTCGCTCCCCGCGAGCCATGCGGCAAACGTCGCGAGCGCTTGCGGCTCCGTTCCGTCGCGCCGCCGCACCCCTTCGACGCCGTCGATCGAAAACGTCACGAAGTGCCGTCCCGTGCGCGTCGCCCGGCGGGATCGCCCGCGTCGGTAGCGCCGCGCGATGCGCCGTGCCGAGCGGTCGGCGGCGGTCGCGAGCGCGCGGCGATCGCCCGCAACGTCTCCGAGATAGCCCGACAATGCCCGCAGCGCGTCCTTCGGCGACGAAGAGAGTCCGTGGAGCGCGCGTCCGAGCGCCCGCTCCGTCGCCCGTCGCGAGAGCGGCTTCCCCGGCGGGCGTGTGCCGGGGTCGAGCAGCACCGCGCGATCGCCGTCGATCATCACATTGCCTCGATGGAGATCCCGGCCGTCCCAGCCGGCGCGGTGCGCGGCCTTCAGGAGGCGACCGACCGCGCGGGCGGCGCGTGCGCGATCCGCGTGCGACGGGCCGGCCGCGAGAAACGACTCGAGATCCCTTCCTGGGACTTCGGCGGTCACGAGCAGATCGACGCCCGGCTGCCCGGCGGAACAGGCGGCGACGCGAGGCACGTCGACACCCCGTGCGGCCAAAACATCGAGCACGCGCGCTTCGGCCGGACCGCGTGGCGTGCGAATGCGGTCTTTCATCGCGTCGAACACGCCGACCCGTCGCCGGAACTTCACGAAGCACGCGACGGGTCCCGTCGGCCCCTCGAGCATCGCCCGCACGACCGTCCGCGACGGGCGATCGTTGACGATGCGCCAGTCCTCGGGCCACGGTGCCGCGTCGGCGCCGCCTTCGAGAAGAACGGCCCGTGCCTCGAGGTCCGCGAGCGACGACTCGCGGAGCAACACGCAACGGCGAGGGGCCACGGGATCCGGCACGGGCGGCTATCGTAGGCGCCGCCCCCCGCGGAGCGGTCGTGGGGTCGGGAGGCTCGATCGATGCTCCGGCTCCAGCGCTCCATCCTGACGGACCTGGGAACGGTGTTCCTGCTGGCGCTGATCCTCGTGACGGCCGTGCTCTTCGCGGGCCTTTCGCTCCAGATGATGGGGCAGACGCAGGGATTGGGGTTCGAGTTCCTCCTGGCGCTGCTCCCCTCGCTCTTGCCGACCGCCGTCGCGCACGCGTCGCCGTACGCCTTCCTGCTCTCGGTCGCGCTCGTGTACGGCCGCATCGTCTCCGACCGCGAATGGATCGCCTATCGGGCCTCGGGAATCCATCCCCTGACGGTGGCGATGCCCGCGCTCGCGCTCGGCGTCGTCCTCTCGATCGGCTCGCTCTTCGCCGTCGGATGGTTGGTGCCCGCGGCGGCGCAGACGGTCCGCATGCAGCGACGCAACTTCGTCGACCTCTTTCTCGGTCAGATCGCGAGCTCGGATCGGCGGATCAACCTCTACGGCTGCCGGTTTTCCTATCGCGCCTACGAACCCGGCGGCGGCGCGGACGGTGTCGGCCTGTTCCGCGACATCCAACTCGACTTCCGGTCCAAGAAGACGGGCGAACTGACCCGCATGATCGTCGCCGACGAGGCGACTCTTGGACGTTCCGGCGAGTCGCTGCTCCTGTATTCGCCGGACGCGTACATCGTCGCCGTGGAGAAGGGGCAGACCGTCGCGCGTCGCGACTCGTTGCGCGGCGAAGATCTCGGCCCCGTCAAGTCGATCGGCCGCGACGGCCTGTCGAGCGTCGGGATCGGATACGTCGAGTCGCTCGGCGCGTCGGTGGCGTTCAACGATCTCGTCGGCGGCGGCCGGTTCGACCGCAAGGAGCGCGACGTCGATCTGCCCGATCTCCTCTACCTGGTGTCACGAGGAAGCGTTCCTTCGCCCGAGTTCGTCCGACCGGGCGACCAGCCCGATATCCCGCTCAAGCGCTCGCTCGTGGAACTCCACGCGCGACTGGCGGCGTCGTTGACGCCGTTCCTCTTCGGCCTCGTCGCCGTCGCGGCCGCATTCCAGCTTTCGGCGCGCAGTCGCCGCCTGACCGGCTTCCTCTACGCCTTCGGACCTGCGGCCGGCATCCACTTTCCCCTCGTCGTCGCGGGACGCAGCCTGGCCATCGGCGGGAAGATCCCGCCCGCGATCGGGATGTGGGCGGCCGACGCCGTGCTGCTCGTGGGCGGGCTCCTGCTGCTCCGGCGGACGGCGCGCCAATGAGCGGACCATGACGCTCGTTCGTCGCCACGACGTCTACGTCGGACGTGCGTTCCTGACGACGCTCGTTTCGGCGATCGCCATCCTTTCGGCGATGGTGATCGTCTTCGACGCGGCGGAGCGGCTCGACAAGCTGTCGAAGGCCTCGCTCCGGATCGCGGCCGAGGGTGGCAGTCCCAAGGCGATGCTCGTCGAGTACTACGCCACGCTGCTTCCTTTCCTCTGGATGAAACTCCTCCCGACCGCCAGTCTGCTGTCGGCCGGGTTGACCATCACCTGGTTCGCGAGGCAGAACGAGCTGGTTCCCCTCGTCGCCTCGGGTGTGCCGACGCGACGGGTGCTGACGCCGATCTTCGTCATCGCCGCGTCGGCGATCGTCGTCCTCTCGGTCGCCCGCGAGACCGTCGTCCCGGGCATCGCGCGACGCCACGACGATCTCCACCGGCTCTTCTCCGACCCCGATCGGAATCCGGACGAGATCCAGAACGTCGCCCATTTCGACGACGCGGGCGGCGGTCTGCTCTCGATCGCGACGTTCGTGCTCTCGACGAAACGCATCGAGGAGGCGTACCTCGTCTTTCGACGGGTGCCGGCCGCCGGCGGGCATCACGTGGTGCTGCGCTACCCGGTCCTCGATTGGGACCCGATCGCGAAGCGATGGCGCGCGGAGCGGGGGGGCGAGCGACGCGTGCTCGAGCCCGACGAGACCGGCGCCGACGTCTCGCCGATCCGGCCCGACGAACCCGTGCCGCTCGAGGTCGATCCGCGAATGCTGGAGTTGCGCATCCGACAGGGCGTCGCGATGGGGCTCTCCTCGGCGGAGATCCGCGATCTGTCCCGTTCGGCCGTCGGCGACACGGACCGTTTCTCGCTGCTCCTCCATCAGCAATGGGCCGCGCCGTTCGCGACCCTCGTGAACCTGCTCCTGGGCCTCCCGCTCGCGTGGCGCCTCGGTCGTCGTCGCCCCGTGTTCCGTGCGTTCGGTGTCACGCTCGGCCTCGTCGCGACGTACGTCTTCTCCGACTCGGTCGCGACCGACATGGGCGCCCGGGGCGCGCTCAATCCGGTCGTCGCGGCGTGGGGGGCGCACGTCGTGTTCGGCGCGCTCGGGCTCGCGATGATGAGCGGCGTCGAGACCTGA
>JANNRO010000363.1:0-1751 GCA_031401505.1 Planctomycetia bacterium | reverse complement strand
CCGCCCGACGACTAGATATGGGGCCTTCTACGCTAAAAATTAAGCCGTGCGGAGGGATGCACGTCCCAATTTTGTTAACGACCGTTGTGTACGGGGACGGTCTTACACGCCACAGGCGGGACCGGACACGGGAATCGGCGTCGGACTCTGGCCCCGCACACAAATCGACACAACTCATTCTTTTACATACTGTTACGACGACTACACATACGTCGTTGGCCGCGTAGTCCCGGCCAGCGTCAGGGGCATCGACTCGTCGTTCTTGCGTTCAGCGCCGTCGCCACCCAAGATGCGCACGGCGAAGACGCCAAGGAGGGTTTCTGTGACCGCGAGTTGGCCCGATGGCCCGGCCGCCATGAAGGCGGGTCTGACTGTTCGCGCCCAACTCGACTACATCGTCTGGATTGCGGAAGCGATGGAGCCGATCAGCTTCCACCCGCCTCCCGAACTCGACGTGTGGAGGCGACGCGTTCAGACCGCGTACTCGGCGTTGATCGACTCGTTCACGCCCGGGCACGGCGATCCCCTTCCTCCCGACGTCCCGCCGTCGGTCCGACCGGGGTTCTGGCCCGACGTTCCGGCGTACTCCGTGCCGGGGATGCATGTTCGCCACCAGTTGACCGTGCTGCGGACGGTTTCGGGAATCTCGCGCACGAACCTCGTGTTCCCCCACAGCGTCACCGATGTCGCGACGTGGACGGCGCGGGTCCAGACGGCGTTCGACGCACTCGACCACGGGCCGTCGCTGGTGATGCCCGACACGTTCAAGACGGTGCCGCCGCCGCCGCCGGTCCACGTCAAACACGGCAAGGCGAAGCGGCCGGTCGGCGCGCACACGCCGGGCGGCGGAAAAAAACCGCCTCACGAGGCGAAGGCGCCCGTGAAGAAGCCGGCCTCGAAGAAAAGCAGCAAGGCGAAGAAGTAGCCGTTCGTCGGCGCGGTGCCGGCACGCCCCGCCCGGCGGGCCGCCACGTCCCCCCGTCGTTCTACGCTGCTCGTCGTGATGCGGGCGCGTTGCGCGGCTGCACACCGGAGCAGCGCCACCCTTGGTTCTGGACGCAACGCGGACATCTGATTCCGAGAGCGGCCCCCACGACTCCGGGCCCGTCCGCTTCATCGACGTCCACTCGGGTCGCGGCGCATCCTTCGATTCGTTTGACTCGGTTCGCGAACTGGTCGGCGTCGTCGTTGCGCGCATGGAGGCGGCGGGCCACGGCCGCCGGTTTCCGCTACTTCACGTCGTCGAGGCGCGCCGACCTCTGACCGGCACCGAGTGCGAAGCGTTGGTGTGGGAGATTGCGCGGCTGAAGACGATCCTCTCGACGTTTCCGGCGCCGCTCCCGACGTCGGACACCCCGGATGCGGTCGCCCCGCCGCTTTCACGACGCACGCTCTGCGACGTCCACGGGGCGACGTTGTCGGCGCTCGACTTGGCCGCAAGGCTCGGAGCCGCCAGCCGTCGAGGGGCGCGGTTCGAGGGAGCCGGCGTCGCATCGGACGCGGGCCCCTCCCGGCATTCCACGTCGCCGAACCTGCGGTAGCATCGGGAACGAGTTCGCTCCTGATTGCAGGCCCGGGTGGCGGAACTGGCAGACGCGTCGGATTCAAAATCCGAAGCCCTTTACCGGGCGTGGGGGTTCAAGTCCCCCCCTGGGCACCACGAAAACGCACGCTGCGGGGCAATGGCGTGCGGAGTGAGCGAGGTCGCTTCCGCCACCTCGCGCCGCGACCCGCCACGACAAACCGGCACG
>JANNRO010000362.1:0-6085 GCA_031401505.1 Planctomycetia bacterium | reverse complement strand
CCCCCGGGCGGGCCCCCCGCCCCCCCGCCCGGCCACCCCCGGGTCCCCCTTTTATCCCCCCCCCCCCCCCGGGCCCCCCACCTTTCCCGGGGCGCCCCCGTCAACCCCGGCCGCCCGCCGACGTCGAGCGGACAGGGTCCGGCGGGGCGGTCCTACTTCGTCAACTTCTCGAGCGCGGTGACGTGCTCGCGCGTCTGGACGAGCAGGCGATCCCGGATCAGCGACTTCGTCGCCTCGTCGAGTTTCCCGTCGACCAATGCGTCCTCGTACGTCTTGACGCCCATCTTCTCGCCGGTCTTCAACGCGTCGCGGGCGGGCTCGTCTCCGAGCACGGCCGCGGTCTTCGCGACGACATCCGTCCACCCGCCCCAGACGCCGGCGGTGACGTCGGGGGTCACGCCGAGATCGAGCAACCGACCCTTCAAACGATCCACGGCATCCCGGTGATTGCCGAGAATGCGATTGAGTTCCGGGGTCCATGCGTGGGCGTCGTTCTTCTTGATCGCGGCCTCGTACGTGGTCACGGCGGCGAGTTCGCCGCGATGCAGCGCCTTCACCTTGTCACCGCTCTCGCTGGCGGCGGTCGAACCCTTGGGAGGGCTCTTCGCGTCGCACGCGACGGTGAGCACCGTGGCGGCGGCGAGAGCGAGGATGGCAGCGGTACGCATGAGCACGACTCCTTCAAGATCCCGCGCCATGCGATTCCACGAACGGGAACCACGCGTCGGGTCTGTGCGCGGTTGGATGCCGCTCGCGAGAGTTCGAGCCGCCGGACCGCCGCCGTCACGCGGGGGTGGCCCCGTCGCGGGCCCCGGCATCCAAACCTGCGAGGGACCCCGATCGGCGGGGCCCGCCCGGTCTCCCGGCCCCTCGGGGCGGAAGGATGTCCATGCTCTCGACCGTCTTGCTGGTGCTGTTGGTCCTTTTCCTGATCGGCGCGCTGCCTCGCTGGGGTCACAGCCGCAATTGGGGATACCGTCCGGCCGGCGGACTGGGGCTCATCCTCGTGATCGTGGTGATCCTCATCCTGCTGGGTCGGATCTAACGACTCGCCCGCGTCGTCACGCTCCCGCCCGGATCATTTTCGAATGATCAAGGGCGGGTGAACGTGACGACGCGGATTCCCCACTGCACGGGGTAGTCGGTGGTCTCGACGGAGGCGAAACCGTCCCGCCACGTCGAGAGCAGCGCCTGGGTCAGCGCGCGACGGTAGTGGTCGCGGTCGGGCGTGCACTCGTGGGACAGCACGAGCACGACGCGCTTGGCGTCGGCAAGGCTCGGGTATCCGACGCGGATCTCGTCGGCCGAAATCGCCTCGTCGCACCGTCGATCGAGCGCCGGCAGCGGCGCCGCGCCGAGCACGCCCTTCGGGTCGTAGAAGTCCCATACGAATCGCATGAACGGCGCGTGCAGGAGGACGACGTCGCCCTTCTCCGTCCGCTTGGCGACGTCACGCACGACGCGGCGCCAGTCCTCCTTGCCGTACTCGTGACCGCCCGCGAGCGCCGCTTGAACGCTCGGCACGTCGTAGGCGTGGTATGCCGCGAGGCCCAACGCGTGGACGACCGCCAGTCCCGCGAGCAACACGATGCGCACGAGCATCGGCGCCGATCGCGCCCCGAGTGCCGCGAGGATCAGCAGCAGCGGCGCCAGGAAGACGAGGTACTTCTCCTCGATGAGGGGGTACCGAAAGCCCAGCGCGATCACCGCGAGCGACGGCAGCACGATCGCGCAGATGAGAAACGAGCGCAGCCCCTTGTCGCGCGCGAGCGCGCGCACGCCGAAGCCGAGCGGCACGAACCAGAGGAGCGCGGTCGTCGCGATGAGGATCGGCTGCTCGCGCATTACGGCGAGGGGGCCCGCGTCCACCCGCAGGCGGTCGAGCGGCACGAGGGCCGGGCCGACCGCCATGCGCCAGAGCGCGTGGACGTAGCGGCCGAAGGGCTCGAGCGTCTCGGACGCAGGTCCCGCGGGCTGTTTTAGAAACCAAAGGAAGAACGGCACGAACGACAGCCCGGCGGCGAGGCCCGCGAGGAAGAAGGGCCCGAAGCGGACCGGGTTCCCGTCGGCCTTCGTGCGCCGCGAGAGGTAGAGCGCGTGCGCGCCATGGCCGAGGATGGGCCAGAGCGCGAAGAGGTGGGTGTGCAGCGCGAGCGATGCGAGCACGGCGTACGCGACGAGCGTGCCGCGGCCCCCCCGGTCGAGCCAGCGAAGATAGAGCAACGAGAGGCCGAGCGACTCGGCGAGGAGGCCGGAGTACATCCGAGCTTCCTGCGAGAGTGCCAACCAGAAGGCCCCCCCGGCGCTCAAGACGACCACCCAGAGCGAGACGCCGCGATCGAGGCCCACGAACCCCCCGCGGGAGGGGACTCGCGCCGGATCGCAAAGCCGCCGGGCGAGAAGTCCGGCCAGCATGACCGAGAGCACGCCGCAGACGACCGCGGGCATGCGGAGCCCGAATTCCCCCACGCCGAAGAACGCGATCGAAACGCGCGTGACGAGCCACCAGACCGGCGGATGGTTGTGCTCGGCGAGCGCCGTGTCGGTCCACGAGGCCCGGGTCGCGTTCCACCACGTAACCCCCTCGTCGAGCCAGAGGGAGAGGTCGGAGAGGTGGAGCATGCGCAGCACGAGCCCCGCCAGCACGGCGTTGACGACGACGCGCTGCGAGCCGGAGAGGGACGGCGCAAGCATGGGGCGGGGATGGAACCACCGATGGGAAAGGGGGTCTAACGCATTCGGCGGTGTGAGGTCGGACTCCGGCGCACGTTCGGCGCCGAATCGTCCGACTCGCTACCCTTTCCTCCCTGCGGCTCGTGGGTATCCCCTTCCCCCCGCCCATCCCCGTCCGTTGCCGGAGTTTCCCCATGTCGCGTCGCCTTCGCGTCCTGTTCGCCGTCGCCGTCTTCGGAGTCGTGCCCGCGCTCGTCGTAACGGGCGACGACAAGCCCGGCGCCGCCGCGGCGCTTCGAGCGGCCGAGGAGTTCGTCCGAGATCGCGCATGGGAGAAGGCGGCGGGTAAGTTGCGAACGGTGCGCGAGACGTGGAAGGACACGTCCGAAGCCGTCGAGGCCTGGGTGCTCGAGGTGCGCGCGCTCCATCGGGCGGGCAAGTCGAGAGAGGCGCTGGACTCGGGCACCGACTTCCTGAAGGTGCACGGCGACCAGGCATTCGCCGGCCGCATGAAGGGAACCCTCGCCGACATTTACGGTGCGTTGCGCGCCGTTGGGGACGAGGCGATGGTGCTGCGGGAGAGGGGCGAGTTCCTGACCAGCGCCGATGCACGCGCGAAGATCGCCGCGCTCTACGTGAAACTCGCCGACGAAGACTTCGACGGCGTCAAGGGCACCGACGATCTCGGTCGACCGAAGGTCGAGAAGAACTTCGCGCGAGCCAAAGACGCGTACGCGACGGCGCTCGAGATCGGCGTCGCGGCACCGGATCGGCTGCGCGTGCGCGCACGACTCGCGGAATCGTTCGAAGCGGTCAGTGATTTCGGCAACGCGATCGCGGTGTGGGACGCATTGGTCAAGGGGTCGAAGGAGTCGGACGCGGGTCCCGGCGCGGATCCGGAGACGTGGCTCGTCGGGCGCGGGCGGGCCCGGTTGAAGGCCGGTCAGGCCCCCGACGCACGCAAAGACCTGAAGGACGCGCTCGCGAAGTACCCGGCGGGCAAGCGCAAGCTCGAGATTTTGCGCTTGCTCGCCGACGAGCGCTTCGCGGCGGCCAACGGCCCCGAGGGCGAATTGGCGTTCGACGAGGGTGTCGCGTTTCTTTCGCGCGCGATCAGCGAGCATCGCGACGACAAGGAGGCGCCGGCCGTCCAGAGGCGACTCGCGGAAGTGTACGGCGCGCGCGGCCGACACTTGAAGGCGGCCGGCGAATGGCGCGGGCTCGTCGAGCGCTTCCCGACGCACGTCGACGCCCCCGTCTGGCGCACGGCGCTCGCCGAGTCGCTCCACGCGGCGGGGCAATTCGACGTCGCGATCGCGGAGTGGAAGGCGTTCCTCTCGGCGTACCCGAACGACCCGCAGTGGCAGGCCGTGCAGGCCCGCATCGTGACGGCGCGCTTCGAGAAGGGGCAGACGCTCAGGGACCAGGGCGACGTCGACGGCGCGATCGCGGCGTGGAAGGGCTTCGCCGAGGAGTTCCCGACCGACGGCCGTTCCGCGCTCGCGTTGACCGAGGCGGGGCTGTTGCTGTCGGGACGCAAGGATTTCGAGGGCGCGATCGCGCTCTGGCGCGGGGTCGTCGGGCGGTACGCCGGCGACGGCCAGGCGCCGCGCGCGTGGCTGCTCGTCGCAAAGACGCTCGAAGACGATCTCGGGAAGTTGGAAGAAGCGGTCAAGGAGTACGAGGCGCTGGTCGCCAAGCACGGTGGCACGCCCTTCGGGCAGGAGGCGGGGCAGCGCCTCGCGCGCCTCAGAGGCAAGCACCTGGAAGTACGCGGCGAGCGGGTCATCGGCTCGGGCGAGTCGGCCGTCCTGCGGGTCGCCTCGCGCAACATGCCGACTCTCAAGGTGAAGGTTTTCAAGCTGTCACTCGAAGAGTACTTCCGGCGCAAACACACGGTCGCGGGCGTCGAAAACGTCCAGGTCGAGATCGTGAAGCCTGACTTGACCGTCGAATGGAAGCTCGATCCGTACGCCCCCTTCGCGCTCGCGACGGCCGACCGGTTGGTGCCGACCGCGGGCCCCGGCGCCTATGTGGTCGTGGTCTCGGATGACGACCTGACGTCGACCACGCTGCTCGTGGTGTCGGATGTCGAAGCCGTCGTGAAGGCGGCCGCCGGGCGGCAGGTCTTCGTGTGGGCGAGAAATCGCGCGACGGGGCTGCCCGAGGCGGGCGCGCGCGTGCTCGTGACGACGGGCAGCGAGATCTTCGTCGAGGGCGTCACCGGCAAGGACGGGGTCTACGTCTACGACGGCTGGAAGCCCGCGCGCCGCGTGCTCGTGCTCTCGGGTGCGCATGCGGCCGCATCCGAGTGGGAGCCCGGGCAGACGTTCGCCGAAGGCTGGCAGACGAAGGTGCACGTTTCGACCGACCGGCCCGTCTACCGACCCGGACAGAAGGTCAAATGGCGGGGCATCTTCCGCCGGGCGAACGGCGGCGGGTACACCGTGCCGAGTGGAGTCGAGGGCCACGCGGTGCTGCTCGACGCGCGGGGAGTCGAAGCGGCCCGCGTAAAGGTCACGTGCTCCGACGTGGGCCTCTTCGACGGCGAGTTCGCGCTCGACGGCGAGGCGCCGCTCGGCGACTGGAACGTGCGCATCGACGTGGACAACACGTCGTTCTCGGGCCCCTTCCGGGTGCTCGAGTTCAAGAAGCCCGAGTTCTCGCTCGAGGTCGTGCCGGGCAAGCCCTCCTATCCGACGGGTGAAGAGGTGAAGGCGACCATCCGTCTGCGCTATGGGTTCGGCGGTCCCGTCGTCGGGTCGCCCGTACGCTGGCAGGTGACGCGCGTGCCGCATGACTTCGCACCCAGCGCGGTCAACGATTACTCGTGGTACTTCCAGGACGCCGAGGCACTTCAGCGCGCGCGTGACGCCGCGAGGACCGCGCCGCAGGGCGTGCTCGTAGCCCAGGGACAGGCCACGACCGACGACAAGGGCGAGGCCACGATCTCGTTCGCGACGACCGAGCGCGACGAGGATTCCGAGTACGTCGTGTCGGCGAGCGCGATCGACGTGACGCGGCGCTTCGTCTCCGATGAGGGGCGCATTCCCGTCGTGCGGCGCGATCACGCGGCGGTCGTGACGACCGACAAGCGGGTCTACCGGCCCAAGCAGGAACTGCGCGCCGTCGTGCAGACCGTGGACGCCAATCAAGGTCCCGTCGCGCGATCGGGCTCGCTCGTGCTCG
Organism: Planctomycetia bacterium; assembly: GCA_031401505.1. Taxonomy (GTDB): domain Bacteria; phylum Planctomycetota; class PLA2; order PLA2; family JAEUHO01; genus JANNRO01. The sequence continues at coordinate 223 of JANNRO010000362.1, read as the reverse complement.
CGCGGGTCAAGCGGGTGGCGGTTCCGATGCCGATGGACTCGAAGCGCGGCGCATTCATTCGACCGCCCAACACGCCGCCCCTTCCTCCGACGTCGGTGCAGGAGGAGGAGATCGAGGTCCAGACGGTGCCGGTCTCGACGGACGCGAAAGGGCGGGCCGAAGTGAGGATCGTGCTCCCGGGCCCGGGCCCCTACCGCGTGCGCTGGAACGCGAAGGACGCGCG
>JANNRO010000361.1:0-19596 GCA_031401505.1 Planctomycetia bacterium | reverse complement strand
CCGAGTCCTCGGGGCGCGATGGATCGTGCTCGCGGGCATCGCGTTCGCGTTCATTCTCTTCTTCTCGTTCGGGGCGTCGACGCTCGCGGCCGCGATCGCCGACGCGTTCACGTTGCTCGGGGCCTTGCTCGTCGTGCGCCGCCTCCTGATCGGGAAGACGCCGCGCCCCGAGCGTCGACCGCCGACGACGGGCGTGTTCTCGCCCCCGGTCGCGACCGCCGCGCTCCTTGTCGTGCTCTCGCTCGTGAGCGCCGCCCCGGCGCGCGCGGACGACGGTCCCGTCGCGCTACCAGAGGCGCCGACGGGACCCGTCGAGGCGCCGGGCGCGGGGACGGTCTTCGTGCCGCAGGACCCCGATCGGGCGACGGGACTCGCGTCCGACGATCGCGTGTTCGTCCCGCTTTCCACGTGGCTCCTGCTCGAGAAGCAGGCCCATCCGGACCGCGATCCCGAACTCGTGGCGCTCGGCCAGCTCGCGACGATCGTCGAGGCGACCTACCGGATGAACGTCGGCGCGACCAATGCGACGGGCCAGGTGCGGTTCGTCTTCGCCCAGCGCGGACGCGGCACGATGCTGGTCGGCGTTCCGATGGCGGGGCTCGCAGTGACGGCCGCGCGGCTCGACGGCCGCCCCGTGCCGCTCCTGCTCGACGCGGGACTCTATCGGGTGCCGCTCGATCGCGAGGGCGACCACACGCTCGACATCGACTTTCAGCTCCCGGTGACCGTGACACCCGCCGGGCGGTCGTTTTCGTTCGGCGCGCCGACGTTCGGCGCCGCCACGCTCGAGGTGTCGACCGATGCCTTCGACGGCGACCTGCGCGTGTCGGGGGCGGGGCGTGTGGTCCTGCTCCCAAGCGACGACGGAGCGTACGTCGCCAAGGCGTACCTCGGGCGCCCCACGGGCAGCGGCCCCGAGCAGACTGTGCGAGCGACGCTCGCCGAGCGCAGTCCCGCGACGCTGCTCGCGGCCCTGCGCACGCGCGCCGAGTCGCGCGTCGTCCACAGCGTGCGCGACGGCGGCACGGAGTCGGTCCTCTCGCTCGACGTGCACATGCTCCAGGGCAAGGCGCCGTTCCTCGACGTCTTGATCCCCGAGGGCGTGGACGTGCTCGAGGCGACGGGGCCGCTCGTCAAGCGTTGGGAGACCGCGAGCGGGCGTTTGAGACTCGTCTTCGCCGAGCCCGTCGACGGCAAGATCTCGGCCCGCGTGCGGACGTTTCACCCATCGGCCGTGCCCGAGCGGATCGAATCGCTACCCGAGTTCGTCGTAGCCGACACGACGGGCGAGAGCGGCCTTCTGATCGTCAATGGCGATGCGTCGTTGCGCCTCGAGGCAGGGGCGGGCCCCGGCCTCTTCCGCACCGGCCGCCCCGCCGAGACCGACGCCACGGGCCTCGATGGCTTGGGCCGCGTGCTCGGAGCCTGGCGCTTCTCGGCGCGTCCTGCGTCGTTGACCATCCACGCGTCGCGCGCCGAGACGCGGCTCGAGGTCGACGCCCGGGTGCGCGTGACGTTGGGCGACGATCGGGTGCGCACCGTCATCGACGCGGTCGTCAACGTGAAGCGTTCTCCGGCCGGCCAACTCGTCTTCTCACTGCCCGGCGTCGACGAGGTTCGCGCGGTCGAAGGCGCCGGCATCGAGACGTGGTGGCTCGGCGGGTTGGGCGAGGCGCGGCGCCTCTTCGTTCGCATGCGGGACCTCTTCGAGGGCGATCGGGCGATCGCCGTGCGACTCGAGCGGCGTCTGGGAGGCGTGCGCGACGGCATCGGCGTCGCGCGCTTCTCGCTCGAAGGCGCGCAGGCCGATCACGGCCAACTCGTCCTCTTCGCGCTCGCCGACGTCGATCCCGTGCCGGGGACGCTTGATGGCATGAAGGCGCTCGCGCCGACGCGGCTCGAGGGACAACAGCCGAACGTGCCCGGCGCGCGCGCGACGCATGCCTTCGAGTGGGACACGACGGTGCGCGGCACGCTGCTCGTGGCGCTGAAGGCGCCCGATCAGGAGATCGAGGCGGTGGTCGTGTCGCAGGTCTCACCCAGCGACGAGGAGCACCGGTTGGAGCACCTCGTGCTCTTCGACGTGCGCCGGGGCGCCACCGATCGCCTGCGCGTGTTCGTGCCCGATGGAGGGCTCTCGGCCAATGACGTCGTGCGCGCGCGCGACTTGCGCGAGATCCGCTCGGAGCGCGCATCCAAGATCGACGCCGACGGCCGCGAGGTGAAGGGGTTGCTCTACACGCTTAGGCTTCAGTCGGCCAAGAGCGGCTTGATCGAGGTGACGATCTCGCAGTTGTGGCCGTCCCGTTCGGTCGTCCGCGTCGTGCGCCCCGAGGACGCGAAGGCCACGCGGTGGTTCGCGCTCGTGCGCACGTTCCTCGACGGCGAGGTCGAGGCGCACGTCGTTGCGGGTATGCCCGATCCGGCCGATTGGGCGGACCTTCCCTTCCTGCCCACCGGGGTCGTGCGCACGTCGGTCCTGCGCACCTATGCCGCGCGCGCGCCCTACATGCTCGAAGTGGTCGCCAAGCGACACCTCCTCGAGGCGCAGGCCGACGCCGTCGTGCTCGCGTCGCGGGCCGAGATCGTGGTGGGACTCGACGGCGAAGCGCGCGTGCGCGTTCGCTACCGCCTCTTCAACCGTGCCCGGCAGTTCCTCCCGCTGCGCCTGCCCGAGGGCGCGGTGCTCTTCGGCGCCCTGGCTGCGGGCGCGCCGGTCAAGCCGCTCGCCGGTCCCGACGGGAGCATCCTGCTGCCGGTGCCCAAAGTGCCGCTCGGCGGCGCCGGCTACGAAGTGTCGATCAGTTACCGCGCGCGTGCGGGCCGGGGCTTCGAGAGCGGCGGCCGCGCGACGCTGCTGTTGCCGCAGGTGATCGGCGTCGAGGTCGATCGCACGGCGATCACGCTGCGCGTGCCCAAGGGCTTCGACTACGCGTTCGACACGAAGATGACGGCCGCGACGCAGGGCGAGGCGCTCGGCGACGACGTCGAGGCGACGCTGCGCGAGGCGCAGGAGGTCTTGAAAGTCGCCGAGACGGGCACGCTCGATCAGCGCCGGTTCGCGTGCGACAACTCGACGCCGCTCGTCGCCGCGGCCCGGGCGAGACTCGCGCAGTACCGCAACGAGAGTTCCCGGACCGACCGCGTCCGCGCTCTCGAAGCCGATCTCGAAAAACTGACGAGGGCGCAGGCCCAAGCGGTGGGTCAATGCAGCATCGACTCGGGCATCGCGTACAAGGAGGCGCAGTTCGCCGCCAATTCGACGAATGTCGCCAACTCCAACGGTCAGACGCTCGTGATGCTCGACGAGGCGTCGATCGCCCTCGATCCGGCCAGGCCGGGGCTGGCGACCACGTCGAATCTGCCCGGCGCCAACTGGACGTTCAACAAGGAGTCGATCGCGGTCGAGAAGGCCACCAACAAGGACCTGGCCGACTTGAAGGGCCGCATCCAGTCGGAACTCGCGCGCCGCGGCGACGACGAGCGTCGCAAGTCGGTGGACGTCGACGAGGAGTCGAGGAGCCGGGCGAGCAAGGTCGAGGGGAAGTCGAAGTCGCCTGCGAAGCAGGATGCCGGCCGCGACGACGCGACGATTCGCTTCGATGAGAATCGCAACAACTTGTTGCTGAACGACCGGCTGCGCAGGGTTCAATCCGACTACCGCCAGTTGGGCACGGGCGGCGGTGCGGGAGCGGCCTCCCCGGGGCAGCAGGTCCAGCAGGAATTCTCCGAGAGCCTGGGCGAAGTGCGCCAGGGACAAGGCCGCGGTGACGTCGGCGGCGACGGTGTCAACGGCAGATTCGTCGATGTGACCACCGCATCGTCGACCTCTTCGCTCTACGGCGCGACCGATCCGGGGTCGGTCGGATCGGCGACCCGCGTCGGCCTGATGGGCGTCGACGTGCCCCTTCCGACCGACGGGCTCGTCTACTGGTTCGTCGGCGCACGAGCGGGCAGTTCGCTGACGCTCGATGCGTCGCCGACCTCGGCGCCTTGGTGGCGGCAACTCCTCGTGTTCTTCGCGTTGTCGGCCGCCTTCGTTTTCGGGGTTGCTCGACTCGCCAAGCGCCGTTCGATGGTCGCTGCCTAACCTCGACGAGGGGCGCTATGCTCTCGTCATGAGAGCCATCCGCCGCCTGCTCGCCGCTGCCGTTCTGCTCGCCGCACCCGCCGCCCTCTCGGGCGTCACGGGCGCCGCTTTCGCCGACGATGCGCCGCCGCCGTCGGGGATGGACGCCGGTCCGTCTCCCGGCGCGGATGGCGCCGTGCCGGAAAGCGACGAGCCCGAGGGTCCGGTGCCCTTTCTCGAGGGCGTCGCCAAAGCGATCGACAAGGGCGTCGTCTGGCTGAAGAAGAAGCAGTTGCCCGACGGTTCGTGGGGTCCGATCACCGCCGATTCGTTCTACGACCCGAAGGCCAAGGGCGACCCCTATCAGCGCCCCGCCGGCTCGACCGCGCTCGCGCTGTACGCGCTCTTGTAGTGCGGTGTGCCGGTCGACGACCCGGTCGTCAAGAAAGGCTTCGGCTTCATCAAGGCGAAGTACCCGAAGCCCGGCGACACGTACGAGGTCAGCATGACGCTGCTCGCCGTGACGGCGACGGCCGACCCGTTCAAGCGCCGCAAGGACAGCGCCGCCGCGGGCGATCGCGTGAAACTCACGGCTGACGCGCTGCGCTGGGCCACCGAACTCCAAACGACGCTTCTTCGGCGACACAAGCAACTCGGCTGGCGATACAACGAGGAAGTGAAGGACAGACTCTTCACGACGCCGCCCGGGGGCAATCAAGACCTATCGAGCACGCAACTCGCCTGCCTCGCGCTCTATTCGGCCGAGCGGTGCGGCCTGCGCATCCCGAGCCAGATCTACGCCGACATGATCCTCTTCGCCCGCCGTCAGCAGGAAGACGAGGGCCCCGAGTGCGACCGCGCGATCATTCCCAAGGCGCCGCCCGGGTCGAAATCGCCGCCGCCCGACGATCGCTACGCCGGAAAGCCCGGAGCGCCTGGAGCGCCGCCGAAGGACCGGGCACGCGGATTTTGCTACATCAAGGACCCGAAGCTGCACGACCGGGAGAAGCTCGCGACCGGCGCGATGACGGGCTGCGGGCTCGCGATCCTGCTGATGTCGCGCTACGTGTTGATGCAGCGCGACGACGCCATCTGGAAGAAGCAGGACGTGAAGTCGATCCAGCAATCGATCTACGACGGCTACGGTTGGCTCGATTCGAAATGGAGCTCGTCCACGAACCCCGTCGGCAACTGGTACCACATCTACTACATGTATTGCGTCGAGCGTGCCTGCGATCTGACGGGCAACGCGCTGATCGGCAAGGCGAACTGGTACCTCGAAATGGGACAGCATCTGGTCTCGACTCAAAAGGACGGAGCGACCGAAAACGAGGGCTTCTGGGACACCGACAGCACGCATGGCCCTCATGACGTGCTCGACACCTGCTTCGCGTTGCTCTTCTTGAAGCGCGCGACCAAGGGTGCGATTCCGTACCCGACGCTCACCGGTGGCAGCGACGACCCGCCGATCGACAACCGCGACAAGTAGCACGCGAGGCTCTCGAGCCATACGGCGCCGAAACGAATCTAGGGCCGCCCAACGACCGCCCAACGACCGCCCAACGACCGCCCGACCGGCACGACGACTCCTACCCGTCGCCTCCGATCGGAGGGTCGTGAGCGCTTCGTGAATCGGAATCGGTCGCCGACGGTGGACTCGCCGTCGACTCCGACGCCGATCTCTCCGTCCCCTCGGGTGGCGACTTCCGCGACGTACCCGTCGGCGAATCGCCGCTGATCGACCGCGGTGGGGGAGCGCTCGACCCCGCCACCGGCCCCGCGCGCGAGGTCGATCGCACGTCAAGCCGCTGCCCCCTTGCGTCGGTCACGGTCGGGTCGTCGGCGGGGCCCGTGATCCGAATGAGCCCCCGCTCGTAGAGCGCATGGTGGTGGTCGCAGAGCAGGTCCAACTGCCACGATTCGCGGCTGCCGCCTTCGGCGTGCGCCACGCGATGCGATCGGTGCAGCCAGTCGGTCCGGCCGCACATCGGCACGATGCATCGATCGTCGGTCCGAGCCCGAATCGCGCGATCGACCTCGGCTGGGACATACCTGCTCCCCGGGATCTCCGCCGTGTCGGGCAGTCGCCTCTGGCCGGGTTTGACCCGCATCGGGTCGTGTTCGGCGAGCCACGCATCGACGATGACGCCCAGCGCTTGTCCCAACGTGACCGCGACATGTGACGTTCGCGAGATCAGCGTCTTCGCTCGATCGAGATCTTCGCGCACCTTCGAGGTGACGAACGCCGTGACCGACGTCACGGCCTCGCCCGCACGCACTTCGTCGAGTCGACGTCCGTACAGCCGTCGAAAATCCCTCGTGCTCTTCGTAATGGCCATCGCGACCCAATCGTCGCCGGGTCGCACGATTGCCGCGGACGGAGCCGCATCTTTCGGCGTGGCCTCGTGCGCGACGCGAATCTCGCCGAGAACCGCGGCCGACGACACCGGAATCGCCCCGTCGAGTACCTGGGCCTCGAGCGCCGCCCCGAGGGACTCCGCGAACGCCCCCTCTCCCGGCGCCGCCGGCGCGATGGCGGCACCGAGGTTTGCCCACTGCCGCGCCTCGTACGCCGATACGCCTTTCAGTTCTCCCAGGTGGGCGATCGACGCCGCACCGGCATAGAAGTGCGCCCCGGTCGCCTGTAGACCCATCACGGCGTGCGCACCCCGCACCGCTACGCGACGCGCGTCCGCGATGGCCGCCTCGAATTCACGGATCGCCCCCTCGCAGGCCTCGGGACTACCGCAGTGGATCTTGTACGCCAGCACGAACAAAATACTACACCCCCCCTCCGACATTCCCCCGGCCCGATCTCCCGCGGCGACTTCACGCCGTCGCTTTCCGGTCCCCCGTCATCCCGAGTTCGGGGGCCGTCTCACGGCGCGCCCCGCTCGTCCCGCATCGCTTCGGCTCGTCCCATCGGCCGACCCCGCGGCCGTCGGACGCCGATCCCGTCTCTCAATCGTCCACATCCCTCGCGCCGGACCGCGCCGCGCAGCGGCGCGCTCGTCCTCCGCTCCGCCTCCGCTCCGCTCCGCGTCCGCTCCGCCTCCGGCCCCGCGTTACCCACCCGCGACACCGTATCCCTCTGGTGCCTCCCTCTCCTCCCATTCGCTCTCGCTTCACGACTTCTGCGCGGACCACGCTTTGCGATCTGCCCCTCGCTCCCGGAGGGCTCTCCATGCGCTCGTTGCTCGCGCTCGTCGTCGGCATTGTCTCCCTACCCGTCCTCGCCCTCGCGGCGCCCGCGTCCCACGCCAACGGGATCATCATCGACGTCGCAACCCCCGACGACCCGATCGACCGCCGCCCGGGCCCTCCTCACGCGCAAGGCCCGACGCCCGTCTTCCTCACCGAGCACCGCGTCGCCGCATTGATTCACGACCGCGTGGCCGACGTCACCGTCGAACAACTCTTCCACAATCGTTCGAGTGCCACCCTCGAAGGCAGCTACCTCTTTCCCCTCCCGTACGGCGCCGTCGTCAACCAATTCGCAATGTCGATCGGCGGGAAAATGATCGAAGGTGCCGTTCTCCCCGCCGCACAGGCCCGCGCGATCTACGAATCCATCGTCCGCCGCCGCGCCGACCCCGGCCTTCTCGAGTACGCCGGTCGCGGGCTCTACCGAGCCCGCATCTTCCCGATTCCCGGGAACGGCGATGTCCGCGTCCGCCTGACCTTCCAACTGGTCCTCCCCGAAGACTCGGGCACGCTCGCCTTTCGCTACCCGCTCGCGACCGACCGCTTGAACGGCGAGCCCGTCACCGCTGTCGAAGTCGACGTCCGCATCGAAGGCGACGCCGACTTGAAGGCCGTCTACAGCCCCTCCCACAAGGTCGTGCTCGCGCGCGACGGCGAACGCCGGGCGCACGTCACGTGGAGCCGCACGCGCGCGACGCAGGATCGCGATTTCCTCCTCTACATCGGTCGCAGCCCGGACGCCGTCGGTTTCTCGCTCGATTCCACGGGTTCCACCTCCTCCGACGGCACGTTCCTCGCCGTGCTCGCGCCGCGCGTCACCGCGAAGGACGGCCAGCGCACGCCGAAGGACGTCGTCTTCGTCCTCGACACGAGCGGGTCGATGGAAGGGGCAAAGATCATCGAGGCCAGGAAGGCCGTCTCCATGGGCATCGAGATCCTCCGCTCCGAGGACCGCTTCAACGTGATCACGTTCGGGACCGACGTCCGTGTCTGGCGCGACGCCCTCGTCAACGTGGCCCCCGTCGCCCGCCAGGATGCCCGCGTCTGGCTCAACAGCCGCCCCGCCACCGGCGGTACCAACATCGACGGCGCGCTCACCCGCGCACTCGCGACCGACAGCGGCGGCCGCCTCCTCCTCATCGTCTTCGTGACCGACGGCGCCCCGACGGTGGGGGAGAGCGATCCCGACGCGATCGTCGCGAACGCGACCCGAGGCAACCCCTCCCGCGCGCGCGTCTTCACCTTCGGCGTCGGCAGCGACCTCAACGTGAACATGCTCGACCGCGTCGCCGAGGGCACCGGCGGTGCACGTGACTACGTCACCGCTGGCGAAGATCTCGAACTCGCGACCGGCCGCCTCTACGGCAAGATCGACGACCCCGCATTGACCGATGTGAAGGTCGACCTCGGCCCCGACGTCTATGACGTCTATCCGAAGCGCATTCCCGACCTCTTCGCCGGCGGTCAAATCGTCCTCTTCGGCCGCTACCGCACGCCGGGTGCCCGCCACATCACGCTCTCCGGATCGGTCGCCGGCCAGCCCGTGACGTTCTCCTTCGACGGAACACTGAAATCGGACGCGGGTCCCGACGTCCTTCCGAGGCTCTGGGCGCAACGCAAAATCGCCTATCTCCTCGACGAGATCCGCCTTCGCGGCACGAATCCCGAACTCGTCACCGAGGTCACGACACTGGGCACCCAATTCGCAATCGTGACGCCCTACACCTCCGGTCTGGTCGTCGACGATTCTGAACTCCAAGGTGCCCGCCCCGCCGGTCCCGCGATCGGGCCAGGTCCTGTTCACGGCACCGGTCACGGCGGGAACTTTCGCGGCCCGTCCGGCGGCCTCCCGCATCCGACGCGCGAACCTTCCGATCCGACGCCGCCCACGACGCCGTCGGCCCCGCCGCCGCCTCCCGATTTCTACCCGCCCACTTCACCGACGACGCCACGCGATCCCGGTCCGACCCCGAGCCACAAGCGCCCCCCGACCGATCGCCCGAAGGAGTCCAACGACTTGAAGGCGAAGAAGGACGCCGACTCCGTGGACGACAACTCGGCTCCCGCCCTCGGCACGATCCGCCGTGCCGCCGACAAGACCTTCGTCTCCGACAAGGACGGTCGTTTCCTCGACACGCTCTGGGATGGCAAGGCCGCGACGACGAAGCTCGAGGCCTTCTCCGACGCCTACTTCGCGCTTCTCGCGACCAGCGACGACATCGCGAAGTACCTGGCCGTCGCTCGCCGCGTGGTCTTCCTCGCCAATGGTCGCGTCTACGAAATCGTGCCCGCTGCCGTTTCACTCGGGGCCAAGTAGCCTCTCGAACCGAGTCTCTTTTGCGATCCCTGCGGCGTCGCAAAGCCGCATCGATCATCCGATGGAAGTCCCGTCGCCCGATCGATGCTCGACGGATCCCGTCGTCGACCGCTACTTCCCGCCGTCCCGCTTTCGCCACGCTGCGAGCACCTCCTTCTCCCTCTCGGCCGTCAACCCGGGCGCCGCTCCCTTCCCCCAGGCGACCTCCCGCCTCGTCGAGCGCAGCCACGCGAGCGTGTCGGCGATGGTCTGCGCGACCGGTCGAAACGTGAGCCCCTTCGCGATGGCCCGATCATTCCGAACGTGTGCCGTTCCATCCGGGCCGAGCCAGAGCGGCAGGTTCTGCCACGGCGCCACCTTCTGTTCGGCCAGGAACGCGGCCGCCACCCACGTGAACGCGACATCATGGCGGATCGCGCACTTGGCCCCGTGGAGCAGTTCCGCGAACGAGAGCCGCCCCTCGAACCCGACGGCGTTCATCACCCCGGTCGTTCTTGCCTCCGCGAGCGCCACGATCCACCGCCCGAGGTCGCGCACGTCGATCATCTGCGCCTCGTCGGTCCCGTCGCCGGGAGCGAGCACTTCGCCACCTGCCGCCACCCGCGCGGGCCAATAGGTAAACCGATCGGTCGGGTCTCCCGGCCCGACGAGCAATCCGGGCCGCACGTTGGCGACGCGCCCCGGCCACGATTCCTCAGCCGCCTTCTCGCACAGTGCCTTCAACGGGCCGTACAACTCGTTCGACACCTTCTCGACGGTCGGATCGGGCGCGATCCCGACGGGGGTGTCTTCGTCGATCGGTTCGCGGGTCTCCCCGAACTTCGGGTAGACGCTGATCGTCGAGACGAGCGTGTAGTGCCCGACGCCGTCGCCGAGCGCCTCGCGTACGCGCCGCACGTGGGCCGGGACGTACGCCGACGTATCGAACACGGCGTCGAACGACCGGCCGCGAAGTGTCGACACGTCGCCGTTGCGATCCCCGCGCAGCTTCTCGAGGTCCGGAAACAACTCGGCATGCGTCTTGCCGCGATTGAAGAGCGTGACCCGATGCCCTCGTGCGACGGCGAACTCGACGATTTCGGGCCCGAGGAACGCCGTTCCCCCGAGCATCAGGATCTTCAACGGACGCGTGGCCTTGCCGACACCGACCCCCGTGGCGGAGGGAGAGGGCACGGGAGAGGGAGGGGCGCCCGACGCGGGTGCCGCGGGCAAGGGGACCGGCGCCGCGGGCGCCGGATCATCCGCCCTCGCGCCCCGTCGCCCCGCGAGCGCGACGCTCGCACCGAGCCCGGCGGCTCCACCGATCAACATGCGTCGCGTGATGGACGTGTGCATCGCCTGACGGTACGGAATCCCAACGCGTCCGTCCACGATCGAACCATCGGTGCAAAGCCCCTCGCTGCTCGCCGAAGGGTTCCGACCCCGTTCGTCGGCGGGGTGACTGAATCGCGAGACCGCATTCAAGTCCGTACGTGACTCGCTTCATCGGCGACTCGGGGCCAGGTGTCGCGAGTCGATCGTCCTTTCCCCGCACCGTCCTTCAAGAGTCTCCGCCTACAAGGTAGTCTCCAGCGCGTCTTGACCCCGGGAATCGATTCCACGTTCGGCATGCCCGCGGAAGCGGCCGAATTCGATCGCACGATCTCACCCGCGCTGCGACGGATCCGGGGTCGCAAACCGCGGCGAGGTCCGAGTCCCGCGCGCCTCGTCCGTGAGACTCGGCGACTCGCCCCCCAGCCGCCGCTACGGCACGTGCGCGCTGCATCTCGCGACTGGATCCTTACGTCGGAGTCGCGCCCGTGACGGCACCGCGAGCGCGGGGGCCCGTGTGGCGGGCGTGGCGGCACCTGCAGCCGAGGTCGGTCGTGCAATCCGTCCGCCGCGGACTCGCACGGTGGTACCCCGTCCCATCCGCCCTCTACACGGCGCTCTCCACGCGGCCCGTCGTCCTCTTCGTCCAGGACTTCACGATCGACGGTCCGCGTTCGCCCCTCAACGGACTGTTGCGACGGCTCGAAGACCACCCGGTGCACGTCTACTACAACACGTCGTGGCACGTGGACGAGGCCACGGTCCTCCCGAAGCACCTCGCGCGCTTGCGCGCCCTCGAACCCGTCCACACGAGGCTCTCCGTGACGGTCCTCGCTCAGACGCCCACGGAGCACGCACTCCTCGCCGCGCACGGCGTGGACGCGCTCTTCTGCTCGCAGAACGCGCTCGCGGACGAGCGCGTGTTCCGGCCGCTCGACGACGTTGCGAAGGTGCACGACGCGATCTACGACGCGCGACTCGATCGGTTCAAGCGCCACCGACTTGCAAAGAACGTCGCGAGCCTTGCGCTCGTCACCTACCTCAACGCCGACACCGATCGTCGGTACGCCGCGAAGGTCGCCGCCGAGTTCCGCGGCGCGACGTGGTTCAACGGCTTCCCCTCGCCGGATGTCCGGCTGCTCTCAGCCGAGGAGGTGAACCGCGCCTACGCGGCGTGCCGCGTGGGGCTTTGTCTCTCGGCACGAGAAGGTGCGATGTGGGCGAGCGCGCAGTACCTTCTCGCGGGCCTGCCCGTCGTCAGCACGGCGAGCGAAGGGGGTCGCGACGTGTTCTTCCATCCCGAGCACGTCCGCATCGTGGACCCGGACCCGGACGCGGTTGCGGTCGCCGTCTCCTCGCTGGCAGCGCTTCGCCTCGACTCCGCGGCGATCCGGCGGCGGACGCTCGACGCGATGAACGAGCACCGGCGTCGGCTGTCGGAGCACGTTCAGGGCATCCTCGCCGCGGCGGGCGAACTGCGCCGCTTCGAGGACAGCTGGCCGCATGTATTCCGGCATCGCATGGTCGACGTGACGCTCGTCGGCCGCTCGATGCGGGCCGAGATCGCGCGGCACGACGACGCGATCCTGACGGCGGTCGCCCGCGGCGACCCGTGGCCCGGGGCCGCCCTCGACGCGGCGCGGAGTTGAGACGCGGTCATCTCCGACGCGAAGCGGGCGAAGCTCCGCAAGTCTCTCAAGGCCTACTGGGCCAGAAAGAAAGGCAAGGCGCGCAAGCAGCGGATCGAGAGGATGAAGGCGGGGCGGCGGAAGTAGGACTCGCGCGACTTTGGGAATGAAGCCACAGCTATCAGTCAATTCGCTATGGAAATGGCCTGACGAGGTCGCAGCTAATTGTATTGACTCGTTTCCGCAATCGGGAGAAGGCGGTCGGTTGTTTGTGCTCGGCCCGCGAGGGCCGTCAAGCTGCCCAGAAGGAAGACTGTTCAGGCCGCCGCTTCCACGGCACGCTATCGACCGAAGGACTCGCCGCGCTACTGTGTCCGTCGAAGTAGCGCGTCGACGTCGCTCCAGAACGCGCGCGCGACGGACCGTTCGCCGGGCGGCAACTCTTCGATCATGGCCTCGTCTCGGATCCCCGCCAGATCGGGATCGCGCGTCCACTCTTGGATCGTTTTGTGGACGCCCGCTGCATGGCCGCTTCCCTTGTCGAGGCGGGCCGCTTGCGCCGCGAGATCGGTCCGTAGCCACGCGACGGCCTGCTTGCGCCAGCCCGTTCGGGCGGGCTCGTCGAGAACGACGGCGTCACGCCCCCGCCCCGTTCCCGCCAGGGCCGCCGCGCAGGCCCCGAGGTGGCGAAGGGGGTGATCGAGGCGACTCGCCACTTCAGGTGGTCCTACATCGGCGGTCGTAGGATCGGCGACGAGTGCTCTTGCGACGATCGCGGCAGCTCCCGCCGATCGCTGGGTCGAGCGAGCGATTCGCGCCAGTTCGTACCAGTCGCCACGATCGGGCGTCATCGTTCCGGAGATGGCCGCGTCGAGTACTCGCTCGAGATCCAGCCACCGCTCTGCGCGCTGCACCCATTGGGCCGTTGGGTGCTTCCAGTCAGGCTGGAGAGTTCCAAGGCGGTGCCCCGTGCGCCATTCGTCGAGCGACTCTGCCAACTGTCCGACTTCACCGAGACAGCTGCCCAAGTTACAGTGAGCCTCCGCGAAGTCTGGCTTCAGTCGGATTGCGTCACGGTACGCGGCGATGGCGCCTTCGATGTCATCGCGCATTCCAAGCAGTTTTCCAAGGTTGTAGACAGGTTCCGCGGCCGTGGGTTCGAGGGTCATTGCCGCGCGAAGCTCCACGATGGCGCCGTCGAGATCGCCCCGAACCAAGAGCGACGCCCCCAGCAAGTAGTGTCCTTCCATGGTGTTTGGTTCCAGGCGCACCGCCTCACGGAACGCATCGATCGCGCCTGCGAGGTCACCATGCGTCTGGAGCGCCCGCCCCAATTCGGCGTGAGCCAGCGCGGTCTCCGGCGAGAGCCGAATCGCGTCACGGGCCTCGGCGATCGCCGCTTCGATGTCACCGTTGTCTCTCAGCGCCGTGCACAGCGCGCAACGCAGGAGGATGTCGCCGGGTTTGAGGCGAATCGCTCTGCGAGACTCCGCGACCGCGGCGTCTCCGGCCCCCTGAAGGGCGCGACAGATACCGACGTGGCAGTGAGCGGACGCGAGCAGATCTATGTCTGAAGGTGAGGCCAGGCGGATCGCCGTACGGAACGCGACCAACCCGCCCGTCGCATCCTTCGCATCGGTCAAGGCCTTTCCGAGCCAGCCCCACGCCATCGCGGATTGGGGCCGAAGCGCCAGTGCCGCTGAGAAATAGCGAATGACCGCCTGTGTGCGTGGCGGCCGACACTCGCCTGCACATCGACCGGCCGAGTTGTTCGCCCCGAAGTCGTGCGGGTAGCGCGCCTGGACACGGACCGCGAAATCTGCCGCAGCTGTCGGATCTCCCGCTGCGGCCAGTTCGCGCACGAGACCGATGAGGCTGACGACGTGGACTGCGTCCAGATCCGCGTTGCGAACCAGCGCCCGAAGTTCTTCGACGCCCGTCGCGGCCCTCAGTCTGGTTCTCCACGGATCGGTATCGGCGGCGGAGAGGACGGCGTCGAGGCTTGCCACCGGGAACCCGCCGTACTTTCGTACGCTTCGCCAGTCGTCGAGTGCACTCACGACGGCGAGCGAAATCGGCGACGTGCGGACCCGCTCCGCGACGGTACCGGTGTCGCCGTTTGCCGAAAGCTCGATGCCGTACTCCCTCATCACCGACTCGTACTCCAGATTCGAGCGACTGTAGCTCTGGTGGTCCGCGCGCGTCAGGCGGATCGCTTCGAGGCGCTCGACCAGCCGTCGATTCTCCTCCGATTCGCGAATCGCCGCCTCTGCAGCGCGGACTTCGGCTTCGAGCGTCGCCAGTACTTCCGCCGCCCGAACGCGCGTCGCGTCATCCCCGTCGCCGGAGCGCGCGACTGCTGCAGCCCTTCGGGCCGCCCCGAGCGCATCGGACCAGAGCGCGAGGTCGGTGCCGCTCGTCACGGCCTTTCCCCGAGCGAGGCTCGCGTCACCGAGCGCCGCCGCGACCTCGTCTCGAATCGCGTTCGCTCGCCCTCGACGCCGCGCATCGATCCACATCCAGCCCCCAGCGAGGACGATCACGAGAGCCACGACGGCCGCAGCCGAAAGGATGGCCAGCCGACGGCGTTTGCGCTCTTCCTCCACCTTCACACGTGCTTCGGTCGCGGCCAGGAGCGCCTGCCTCTCGCGTTCCTCAGACGCCGCTCTGTGGCTCGTCACGCCCCGAGCGACGACGCCTGCGTCGCGAGGGCGCACCTCCATCGCGGGCGAAAGGCAGAGGTCGGCCAATCGTACGAGATCGGAGCTGGCGCCGCTCGCGGCCAGGCGCCCGCGCGCGTCCTCCACCCGCCCGAGCGCGGCGTCTTCGAGGACCTCGTCGTCGTCACCTGCGTAAGGCGGATCGCCGGTCAGGACTTCGCACAGGATCCCGCCCAGCGCGAAGACGTCGGTGCGTTCGTCGATCCGATCCACCTCGCCGCGCGCCTGCTCGGGCGCCATGTACCGCGGCGTCCCGAAGACGGATCCGACGACCGACTGGGTGCTCCCGACCTTCGTCCGAACGGTGCTCACCCGGGTGCGATCCGATTGAACGCGGGGCGGCTGGGCCTCGTCGGCCACGCCGCCCTGCGAGAGAACCTTCGCCATCCCCCAATCCACGACCTGGACTTCGCCGAATGCGCCCACCATGACGTTGGAAGGCTTCAGGTCTCGATGGACGATGCCGCGAGCGTGCGCGTAGGCGATGGTGTTGCAAACCGACTCGAAAATCGAGAGGAATCGGACTCGTTCGTCCGAAGGGCTGGGTCGCTCGGCCAGTAGCGCCGCGAGCGTTCGCCCCTTGATCAACTTCATCGCGAAGAAGGGCGTCCCGTCGGTACGAAGGCCCAATTCGTGCACCGGCACGATCCCCGGATGCTGGAGCTGTCCGCCCACTTGGGCCTCCTCCACGAATCGGCAGACGACGTCCGGATTCGTGGCGTGCTCGGCGCGCAGCACCTTGATTGCGACGTCGCGACCGAGATCGGGGTCTCTGGCCTTCAACACCACGCCTACGCCTCCCCGCGCGATCTCACCCAGCAGCGTGTAGCGTCCGACGGTCGTCGAGACCGCCGGCGGGATCACGACCGGCGAAAGCTCCTCCGCGACAGTCTCTCGGAGGACGACGGGCGTGATCGACGACCCCGTTTTCGAAAGGAATTCGAGCACGCTGGCGTGGCGCTCGTCCGCGCGTCGATCGTTGACCGTTCGACCATACGCCCGGTCGAGCAGGGAGAGGGCATGCAGTGTCGTGCGGAGTTCGCTCGCCACCTCGGGGTACTCGGCCACAAGCTCCTCCGGCGTGACGGGGGTTCCCCGATCCGCCTGTTCGCGGAAATGTGCCAGCGCCGCAGCGATTCGGGCATCGTCGCTCATGCTCATGACTCTCCCTTGACCGGGTTGCGATCTGTAGCCTTCGCGCGGCGTGCCGGTTCGCTCGATCGCCGCCGAGCCGGCGCCATCTGGCATACTGACGCGAGTTTGGCGACGGCACGACCATACAGCTTCCGCACCGCATCCGGCGACCGTCCCATGTGGCTCGCTGCCTGGACAAGCGAGAGTCCTTCCTTGTGCACCAACCGAATGACCGTACGAAAGTCGGGTGAAAGCGTTTCGACCGCGCGACGGACGCGGCTGCGTTCTTCACCCGCGGCGGCCATCGCGCTCGGCGTCTCGCCGATCGCGATCGGTTCGCGCCCCGCCAGCTTCGAGTCGAGGCGCACCTCGCGAGCGAGCGCCCGCTTTCCCGACCCGTGAAACCGCCGGATTTCGTCACGCAATTTGTGATCTAGGATTCCGCTGAGCCATCGACGAAACGATCCCGGTCCGCGGTCCACGAAGGTCTCGATGCTCTCGATGACCGCCACGTACGCGGACTGGATGATGTCGGACTCGCCGAACTTGCGTCTCAGTGCCGGCGCGATGCGACGACGCAGAAGGGCATGTAGCGACGCCAAGTGTCGGTCGAAGAGAAATCGCCCCGCTGTGTCGTCGCCCGCACGAAGGCGCCGCACGAGATCCTCGTCCGAGTTTTCCGAGATAGCCATGAATGAGCACCCTAGACGAGCGACTCATGCTACGAGAGCGATGGCCACGGAGCGAGACCGTTTCAAGGGCGTCACAATCAACGAATCGACAGATTTGGTGTCCGGTTCTCGTGTCGAGTCGCGAATAGATACGCCAATCTCTGCGCCCGCGACTCCGTGACGGCGTGGCGGAGATGATCGTGACTCAGGAGCCCCGTTGAAAGCCGCGTCTCTCGTCATGTCCGGTTGGACTCCAATTCGGCGAATAGGCAGACAGACACTCGTCCCTTGGAGGTATCTCACATGAAGCAGCTCATCTCGTCTGGTCCCATGCTGCCCTCGATCGGCGGCTTCCCCGGCCGTTTGGGCGCTGTTCGTTTCTGCGGAAGGACGGGAGGGAGCCGGCCGCTGCGCGGCTTGTGCCTCACCGCGCTGTTTGTCTTGACCCTGGCCGGAACGGCACTCGCGTTCCCGGGGGGTGAACTGGACGACGCGTTCGGGACCGCTGGGGTGTCTCCGACCGGCTCGGGGTCGGACGGGCCGGGAACGAGTCGACTGAGCACGGCGATCGCGCCCGACAGCGCAAGCGGGGTGGTCGTCGCCGGCATCCTCTTCTCAAGTGGCCAGAACAACCGCTGGATCGTTACGCGTATGCGTACAGACGGCAGCCCGGACCCAACGTTCGGGACCGGCGGAAAGGTCGTTCTGTTCGGCACCCTTCCCAACGAGAAGGCCGACGACGTCGCGTTGGACCCGTCGGGGAGGATCTATGTCTCGGGTCTGACCACCCGCAACATCGGAACGACCAAGAAGCCGAACTACCAGTCGCATCCGACCGTCGTCCGCCTGATGAGCAACGGGTCGATCGACTCGACCTGGGGTGTCGCGGGCGTGGCGACGGCATCCATGACGGCGAACCTGGACGTGACGCCCCTGGCGCTCCAGACCAACGGTGCGGTCTTAGTTGCGACTCGCGGCGGATCCGGCGTCGCCGTGGCCCGCTTCACTTCGTCCGGTCAGCCCGACCTATCGTACGGCGGCACGGGTTCCGTCACCTGGCCTGTGCCGGGTGGGGTTACCTATCTGCGGGCTCTGGCCGTGGACAGCTCGAATCGTCTCTATCTCGCGCCGTGGTACGTCGGTCCGACCAACCGATCGAGCCTGATGCGGCTTACGGCGAGCGGGGCCCTCGATGCCACCTTCCCCATCCGTAACGTCACGGCCGACTTCACGATGGGAGCGGTGTCCGAGTTCGTCGTTCACGGCTTGACCATGCACGGTGGCGATGGAGTCGTCGTCTCGGGCCGCGCGAAGGTGAGTGACGTGGGCACCCCGCTCGACACTGTGCTGGCGCGGTACACGTCGGTCGGGGCCATCGACACCTCCTTCGGCGCCTACGGCCTGGCGCGGACCCAGCGTCCAGGTGAAGACAACGGGCGAAAGGTGGTGGCTTTGTCCGACGGTCGGCTGGTGGCCAGCCTGAACATCTACCCGACACACGCCACCGTCGCGCGCTTCCTCGCGAACGGGATGCTAGACACGACGTACGGTCAGGGAGGCTTCGCCGAGGCTGCCCCGCTCGATGCCAAGGACCTGAGCGTCGATGGGTCGGGTCGCACGCTGCTCTTGGTCAGCGGGAGCGTCGCTCGGTACCTCCCGTAGGTGCCGCGGCCCGCGACGCGCCGCAAGGAGCGTCGATACTCGGACTGCCGGCTGCCCTCCGGAAGGGGGGCGGCCGGCGGCTCCGGCGCGGATTCGGCAGGAACCGACGTATCAAGCGGCGACGAGGCACGTGTCGGCCGCGCGCTCCGAGGGCATTCGGCTCATATCGCGGCGGGACATGGAGGCGGTGTGGTTCTCGCGCGTGGGGCCCTGGGACGATCGCCCGAGCGTCGAGTTGCGGGCGCATCCGCGGCGCGCCTGCCTGTCGCGGAGGCCACGGGAGAGCGAAACGTGGATGCGTCGCTTCCGCCTGAGGGGGGTGCTTGCCGCCGGTGGGCGTCGGGCGGTAGCGTGTTTCAGCGAGGTGCCGCGTGCGGCGATGGTTTTCGGTCGTTCTCGTCACGCTGGTCGGTGGTGTCGTCCATGCGGACGACCCGAAACCGGCAACACCCCCGCCAGGCGCGGAGTCCGTTCCGGCGCCAAAAGCGCCGCCGATCACGACTCCGGCCGCACCCGCGCCATCAGCGAAGCCTGCCCCGCCGCCGACATTCGAGCAGGCGGCCGATGGCGTCATCGCGGCGATCCAGGCGAAAGACGACGCGGCGCTCAAGGCCCTGGCACTGAAGGACGACCCCGACCCTTGGCTCGTCGCCGACGAACTGATTCGCCGGAGCGAGCACGATGCAGCCGCGGTGTTCTCGAAGGCACTTCCGCGCAAGGATGTCGAGCGGCTGCCTGCCTACGTCGCATCGCGTCGAGGGATTGCCGATAACGCTGCGGCTCAAGATGCGGTAGCAACGGCCGACGCCGCGCTTCGCCGCGGAGATGCGAAGACTGCACTGGCAGCACTGCCCGTCGGCCAGCCTGACGAAGGAACGAT
>JANNRO010000360.1:0-2386 GCA_031401505.1 Planctomycetia bacterium | reverse complement strand
GTGACGCCCGCGCCGTGCACCACGGCGCCTACCGCCATGGCGGTCGGCTCGGCCTTCACGTAGAGCGGGAACAGGATGACCTGCTCGGCGGCGATGCCCGCGCCCATCCGGAGGGTGCCCAGATGTGCGGCGAGCGCCCGGACCGGGTCGATGACGGGCGCCGGATCGGCGGCGCGGGCCGCCCCGCTATCGACGAACGAGAGGAACAGAGTGGTCAGCGCGAGGGCGCTCGATCGACGGCGGTCGTTCATGGGGATCCTTCGACCCCCGAGTCGGCGGTCATCCCTTCGATGCCGGCGGGCGCCGCGTGGATGCCGCCGAACGACGCGACGTAGCCGGGAACGTGCTACCCGGTCCGCTCGCCCGCTTCCTGTGCGCCGCCGTGCGCGGCGCGCTTCATCGCGAGCACGCAGCGCGCGACGAGCGCTTCGGAGAGGGGCGGCTCGGCGACGGGCTCGCGAAACGCCGGCTCGCGAAACAGCGCGCGCAGGACCGATCGCTGGACGACCATGCCCTTCAACGAAGCGAGACAATCGACGCACTCGGCGAGGTGGTCCTCGAACTTCGACCGCTCGTCGATCGAGAGCGCGCCGAGATCGGAGTAGTCGCCGACGAGGCTCCGGAATTCGTCGCATCGATGCTTCACGAGAAGGTCTCCGCGACGCGGGGGCCCAGCTGGGCCTGAAGCGCGTGCCGGGCGCGATGCAGCCGGATCTTGATCGTGCTCAGCCCCAATTCGAGCAGGCCGGCGATCTCCCTCAACTCGAGACCCTCGACGTCGCGCAGCAGGAGCACCGTGCGCTGGGCCTCGGGCAACCGCTCGATTTCCTGGCGGATGGTCGCCCGAAGCTCGGTCCTCGCGAGGATCTCGTGCGCGGGCGGCGTCCCGTAGCGACGCCAGGGCGAGGCGGCGCCGTCGTCCATCGCCCCGTCGTCGAGCGACGTTTCGGGCTTGCGACGTCGTCGCCTCAGCGTCATCAGCGAACAGTTGACGACGATGCGGTGAAGCCACGTCTCGAGCGCGCTGCCTCTGGAGAAGCCGCGGATGCTCCGGACGACCGAGGCGAACGCCTCCTGAACGGCGTCTTCGGCGTCCTCGTGGCGCGACAGATATCGCGTGGCGACGGCCATCATGCGAGGCCCCCGTGTCCGGACCAGTTCTTCGAACGCGGAGTCATCGCGTGCGACGAGCGCATCGATGAGATCGCTCTCCCCTCGCGGCGCGGGATTCGCGTCGGCCGGACGGCGGGGCGGGGGTTGGGGCGTCGGCACGCCATGAAGGTGTACCCGTAGGCGGTGTTCAAGGGCAACGGATGACCGGTGTCCCGACGACCGAGGGGCCGCCGGGACGGACTCCCGTCGCGCGAAACTACTTCTTTTTCGCGC
Organism: Planctomycetia bacterium; assembly: GCA_031401505.1. Lineage (GTDB taxonomy): Bacteria > Planctomycetota > PLA2 > PLA2 > JAEUHO01 > JANNRO01. Next base: position 1,000 of record JANNRO010000360.1, on the reverse strand, counting down.
GAGCCTTGCGACGCACGGTCGTCGTCGGCTCGGCCACGTCGTCGGTGCCGGTGATGTCGTGCCAGACCTTCGCGGCCTTGTCGAGGAGGCCGTCTCCCGCCGCTTCGACCTTGCCGACCACCCTCTTGCCCGACTTGACCGCGCCCTTGCCGGCCTTGACCGCGCTGGATTTCATCAGTCGGGCCTTCACCTTGGCTTCCGCGGCGGCCTCTTTCGCGTGCACGCGCAGCGAGTGGAGAAGATCGGACAGCGTGCCGATCGTGTCGTTTACGGCGTCGAGGACGGGCTTGGTTTCGCGAGCGACGGGCATGGGACGAGACTCCACGTTGAGACTGGGCGTTGGGCTGAACCGGAACGAATCGAAGAGGGGGCGCTTGGGGTGACGGCGAGGCGTTGGCGTGCGCGTGGGTCAGGCGACCGGCGGCCCGCCGCGCCCGCGTCGACCACCGACGAAGTACGAAGCGACCGCGAGCACGAGGAACACGAAGAAGAGGATCTTCGCGAACGAGGCGGCGGTGGATGCGATGACGCCGAACCCGAAGAGCGCCGCGACGATCGCGACGACGAGAAACGTGACGGCCCAATTGAGCATGGCGAGGATTCCGATCGGGGGAGGGGGGGCCGCGATCCTCGGGTTGGGTCGCAGGTTGTCGGTGATCGCCAGGCGAGCCGACACGGGTTTGATGCCGCCACCGCCGCGACGGTCACCGACCACGTGATCGCAGTCAGGCATCCAAGTCGGGCACGCTCACCGACCCGATGTCGTGGGATTGACCAGGGATTCATGTCGAACGCACGCCCGCCGGCCGAAGTCTCCGCCACGACGACGACCGATCTCGGACCCGCAGTCGGCGCCACGCGTCGGGACGTCGGCACCGTCGCACCGTCGAGCCGCGCGGCGCGCGTGCTCGCGGCGCTGGCCGTCATCGCGGCGCTTAGGCTCGGGCGCGACATCCTCATTCCCTTCGTATGGGCGGGCTTCCTGGGCTTCGTGCTGACC
>JANNRO010000359.1:0-8726 GCA_031401505.1 Planctomycetia bacterium | reverse complement strand
GGGCAGCACGGAGACTCTCACGCGGCCCCGTTTGTCGGGTCCGACGAACCCGCGCGCCGACGCGACCATGCGTTCGTCGAACGCGTCGGACGGGTTCGCGGGTTCTTCGAGCGCGACGTAGTCGACTTGCCTCGACTCGCGGCGAGCGATCCGACGATCCGGTCGCGAGGGGAGATAGGCGATGCCGGCGGTTTCGGCCTCGTCGAATCGGAAGCGTTCGGCGCCGAACCAGCGCGCGAACTCGCCCGAACCGGGCTCCGCGTCCGTCGGCGGCTCGAGGACGGCGCGGAGTTCGAGCGCGCCGCGACGGCACAGGTAGCGTTGGATGCGCTCGGCTTCGGCTCTCGAGCGGGCGCCTTCGAGAATGACGTCCACGTCGCCCTTCGCGTCGCCGTGGAGACTTCCGCGCAGGGCGCCGTTCGCCTCCATCCGACGGCGAAGCGACGTGAGATCGACCTCGAGCGCTTCGGGCGCGGCCAGCGGACCGAGCCCGAGGCGGGTTGCTTGCGCGAGATCGAGTCGGATCGAGAACGGCGTCGCCGTCGGGGGAGGACGGGGGCGTTTCAATTCCGCCGCGAGCGCTTCGGTCACGAGCGTCGGATGCGTGATCGAGAATTCGCGCAGGGCCTTCGTCGCGCGAATCGACGCCTCCGCGGACGGGCTCCACACGTCGGCCGCCCACGCCTGCGCGGTGCGCTGGCGATAATGGACCTCCGCCTGGCCGCATCCGGGGACGTGCGTCCCGACGAGCATCAGCGCACCGAGCAGGGCGAGGGAGCGGGTGGCGCGCATCACGCGGTAGGATACCGGGCTTGCCTCGCTTGACGCGCCAGTACCACGACCTCTCGGTTCCGATCACGGAGTTCCGGTTCATCGTCCAACTCCCCGAAGACGGGACGCGGGTCGACGTGGTGCTCCGGGACCACTATCCCTGGCGCAGTCGCGAACACTTCCAGGGCATGATCGATGACGGCGGCGTCCTCGTCAACGACGCCCGGCCGAAGTCGGCGACGCGGTTGCGCAACGGCGACGTGGTCCGGGTCCGCATTCCCGTGCCCGCCGACGCGCCGTCGAAGGAAACGGGCGAAGGCCTTCACGTGCTCTACGAGGATGACGCCGTCGTCGCGATCGACAAGCCCTCGGGCATGGTGGCCCACCCGACCGGTCGCATCCGTCACGGCACGCTGATCAACTTTCTCCACGCGCGCTATCGGCGGCCCGGCGAGGGCGCCGCCGACGTCGTGCCGCGGCTCGCGCATCGCATCGACCGTGATACGAGCGGCGTCGTGCTGGTCGTCAAGGATCGTCGTCTCGACGCCGTCGTCGCGCGCGCGTTCTTCCGGCGCGAGGTGAAGAAAACCTACCTCGCCCTCGCCGAGGGCACTCCGCGCGCCGAATCGGGTTTCATCGACAAGCCCATCGGGCAGTCAGCGGACGCCCAGACCAGACTCGAGATGGCGGTCACCGACGACGGTCGGCCCTCGCGGACGAGCTGGCGCGTGCTCGAGCGCTTCGCCGACCGGACATGGATGGAGTTGTCTCCCCACACCGGACGCACGCACCAGCTGCGCGTCCACTTGAAGAGCGAGGGCCACCCGCTCACGTGCGATCACCTCTACGGCGATCCGCGGCCGATCCGACGCTCGACGCTCGATGCCCGGATCGGCGACGGCGACGACGCGATCCTGCTCCAGCGCTTGGCCCTCCACGCGCATCGACTGGAACTCCAGCACCCGGTGACGAAGCGCCCGCTCGTGCTCGAGAGCCCCGTCCCCGCCGACCTCTCGTTCGCCCTCGAAGAATTTCGCCGTTTGTCCCCGCGCGTCCGGGGCACTCGTGTCCGCGGTGCCCGCGCGATCGGAGCGTCCGCATGACCGATTCGACTCGTCCCGTGAGCCCCGATCCGTCGGTCGGTCCCGACCCGAGCCGGCTCGCCCGTCTGCCCCGATTGGGCGCGGCGGGTCGCACGCGTCTGGACGGCGCCGCCCGGCGCGACGGGTCCGCCTTCCTCGTCGAGGGGCGCAAGCAGGTCGCCGACGTGATGTCGCGGGGGCAGGTGCCCGTGCGCGAGGTGTGGATCGCCGACGACCTGACGCCGGACGTGGTCGACGCATTGCTGGTCGCCGCCGCCTCCCGCAACATTCCCGTCGGCGTCGCTCCGGCGAAGGAACTCGAGCGCATCGCCGATGCCGTCACGCCGCAAGGCGTCCTCGCGGTCGCCGACGACCCCGCCTGGTCGCTCGCCGACCTCGTACGCGGCGCGCGCCGGCCGTTGCTGTTGCTCGACGGCGTGCAGGATCCGGGCAACGTCGGCGCGATCCTGCGTGTCGCGGCGGCGTTCGGTGCGTCGGGTGTGCTCATCTCGGAAGGCACGGCCGATCCGCTCGGAGCCAAGGCGCTCCGGGCGTCGGCGGGAACGGCGCTCTCGATTCCGTTCGCGCGTGGAAGCGCGGCCGCGTGCCGCGACGCGATCGAGGCGGGCAAACTCCTGCTGTGGTTGCTCGACGGCGCGGCGCCCGGCGAGAAGGGTGTCTCGAACCTCTTCGATCTCTCGTCGCCCGCCGAGGTGTTCGTCCTGGCCGTCGGCAGCGAGGGGCGCGGGGCGTCGGCCGCCATCGCGGCCGCGGCGAAGACGAAGATCTCGATCCCGATCTCGCCCGCCGTCGAGTCATTGAATGCGGCGGTCGCGGTCGGCATCGCGGCCGCGCACCTGATGCGACCCCGGGATCGGACGTCGGCCCCGTTGCGCGACTCGCGCCCGAAGCAACGCGAGCGCCGCCCCTGGGCCGATCGGGGCCCCAAGTCGGGCGGGGGACCGCGTCCCGAGCACCGGGCGCCGCCTCGCCGCGGACCGACCGGCCCGAGCGGGCCGAATCGCCCGAGCGGCCCGCGACCGTGAGCGAACCGATCGAACCCGGCGTCGTGATCCGGCAGGACGCACGCGGCTGTCTCGTGCGACTGACGGGGCCCCTTGGGGCGGCGCCGATCGAACTCTTCTGCTCGGTGCGGGGGAAGGTCCACCTCGCAGGCTCCACGCATTCGACGACCACCTTGGCGGTCGGAGACCGCGTCCAACTGCGGCGCGCGCAGGAGGGGCACGGTGTCATCGAGTCGGTCCTGCCCCGGACGAGCGTGCTGTCTCGTCCCGACCCTCATCAGGTGCGCCTCCAGCACGTGCTCGCCGCCAACGTGGACCGCGTGGTCGCGGTCGCGTCGGCGGCGGAGCCCACGTTCGCGCCCGGGTTCGTCGACCGCGTGCTGGCGTTCGCGGAGTGGGCCCGGCTCGAGGCGCTGGTCGTGGTCAACAAGATGGATCTCGTCACCGAGCCGCCGATCGAGGTCGAGACCTATCGGAAGATGGGCTACGGCGTCGTGCTGACGAGCACCGTGACGGGGCTGGGCATCGACGAGTTCCGAACCCTGCTCCGGGGCAAGGCGTCGGTGGTCACGGGGCACAGCGGCGTCGGGAAGTCGTCGCTCTTGAACGTCCTTCAACCGGGGCTCGCGTTGGCGGTGGGGAAGGTGAACGACGTCTCGCGTCGAGGACGACAGACGACCGCCGCGGCGACGTGGACCCCGCTCGACGGCGGCGGCGCGCTGGTCGACACGCCGGGTGTGCGCGAGTTCGGGTTGTTCAACGTGCCGCCGCGCGAGGTGACGCGCCTGTTCCGCGACCTTGCGGCGGTGGCTGGCCGCTGCAAGTACGGCAACTGCTTGCATATGAGTGAACCCGGCTGCGCTCTGGGGCCGGCTGTGGTAGCTGGGCACGTGGCCCCTTGGCGCGTCGAGTCGTATCGGCGGGTTTTGGAGACACTCTCCGACGTCAAGGCGTGGGAATTCGGCACGTAGCAGGCCGATGGCGGATGGAGGGCGAGGTCGCCCGTGCGGCCCGGGCTGCGTCGCTACGAGCCTCGTGGCCGCAGAGGCCACGTCGGCTCTATGCTCCTTGCGCGGGCTCGCACGGATCGACCTCGGTGCCGACGTTCGCCGACAGCGCCGCGCTGTCGGATCGGACCGGAGAGGCGAGGAGAGGGAGAGTCTGGATCAGTTTCCTATCCTAGAAAGCCGGGATGGCGGCGGGCGGCGGTGCGGGCGGCGCCGGCGAGATAGGTGCTGCCGGTGACCAGAACCAGATCACGGCGGTTGGAACGGGAGATGGCAGCGTCCAAGGCGGAGGGAACGTCGAGGGACGTTTCGACGGGGCCGCTCGTGTGACGGCGGGCGATGTCGGCGAGGCGATCCGGAGGCAACGCGCGCGGCGAGGGTACGGGAGCGCAGACGACCGAAGCGGCGCGATGGAGCAACGCCGAGAGGATGCCTTCGCCGTCCTTCTCGCCGAGCACGCCGACCACGAGATGGAGCTCCTCGTGAGGGAAACAGGCGTCGATCGTTTCGAGGGCGGCCGCCCCCGAGGCCTTCGTGTGCGCGGCGTCGATCACGACCGTCGGATCGGCGAGGACTCTCTCCATCCGCCCGGGAAGCGTCACGCCCGCGAGACCCCGCGCAATCTCGGGATCGGGTACGCCGAGCAGGCGGGCGAGCGCGATCGCGACCGCGGCGTTGCTCGCCTGGTGAAGCCCGGCGACGGGAAGCCGCGCGTCCAGCGAGGGCGCGCCGCACGGTCCCCGCACCCGCACCCGGACGAACGGCCCCGGACCCGTTGCCGCGCCCTCGAGGAAGAGGTCGCGTCCGAGCACGTGGAGCGGTGCGCCGACGCGCGCGGCCTCCGCGTCGATCACCCGCAGCGCGTCGCTTCCGAGAGGCACAGCGGTCACGCACGGCACGCCGTGCTTCAGGATGCCCGCCTTCTCGCGCGCGATCGCGCCGAGCGTATCGCCCAGGATCGTCGTGTGCTCGAGCTCGATCGTCGTGATCGCGGTCACGCTCGGACGACAAACATTGGTCGCGTCGAGGCGGCCGCCCAGCCCGACCTCGAGGACGAGCGAGCGCACCCGTGCCGTGCGGAACGCGACGTGGGCGGCGGCGGTCAGCAACTCGAAAAACGTGGGGAACCGATCGGTTCCCTGCGTCGCGCGCAGGAAGGGAAGCAACTGGTTGGTCGCGCCCGCGAGTGCCACTCCCGGGATCGCGTGGTCGTCGACGGACACGCGCTCGACGAGCTGCTCGAGATGGGGCGACACGTAGAGGCCGACGGGCGTGCGCCCGGCGGCGCCGAGGATCGCGGCCACCATGCGGCACGTGCTGCCCTTGCCCTTCGAGCCGGCCACATGGACCGTTTCGGGGCCGATCTCGGGGCGTTCGAGCGAAGCGAGCAGCGCCCTCATGCGCGAGAGGTCGAACGCACGCTCGGCGGCATCCAACGGCATTTTCTGCTCGTAGTTCGTGGTGGCCGCGAGCAGTCGCTCCACGTCCTCGACGGTTTCGAGCCCACGGGCCGCGAACCCGTCGAGGACGCGCCCATCGGCCGCATGACCGTCCGTGTGACCGTCGGTGTGACCATCGGGAATCATCGGGGTCGGATGGTACCGACGATCGCGGCGAGCCCCGGTGCTCGTCTGGTATCCTGCCGGCGTCCGACCCGTCGCCCCGCGAGACATCCATGTTCGAAGACTTGAAGGCACGCAGGGTCGGACGATCCGCGAAGGAATCGGCGCGGCTGTGGGTCACGATCGCCGCCGCCGTCGTGCTCGGTTCGGTCGCGTTCGGATCGAAGGGCTGCTTCGGCGAGACGCCGATCGCCGTGGCGCCGAGCGTGACGGTGCCCGACGTCCTCACGCGGCCGCTCGATCGCAAGCCCTTGGAGCATCTCGAGAAGGTGCCGGCCGCGCCGGGCGCGTTCGACGGGGTCGGACTCGGACATCTGCTCTCCGAGATCGCGCGGGGCGGGGTCCGTCGCACGCCCGACGACGTCTTGTCGCTCGAAGCGGTGGCGGCGCTCGATCCGAGGGCCGCCGTGGGGCGGCTGATCGAGTGCACCGGGACGGTCCGCTCCATCGACGTCGAGGAGTTCCGGTCCGACGCGAATCCGAACCAGGACTCGCTCTGGGGCTTCGCGATCGAATCGAAGGACGGCGCGCGCGTCGTCGTCGTTGCGGCGGGTTCCACGAAATCGCCTGACGGCGGGCACCCCAAGGCCGCGCACGGCGAGCGTCTCGAAGACGGGGCCGAGGTCAAGGTGCGTGGCTACTACCTCCAGCGGCGTACCGGCAGCGTCGGCGGCGTCAAGGGACTCGAGCAACCGACCGCGGTGCTCGTCGGTCGCGAGTTCCGGATGACGTTCCCGCTGATCACCCGCATCGATCAACCCGGCGAAGCGAGCTTCGCGACCCTCAAGGATCGCGCGCTGGCCGACACCAGGGAACTGAACGATCGCGCAATTTACGAGTTGCTCTCGTGGGCGGGGCGCAAGGGCGCGAAGACGATCGCCGACGAGCTTCGATCGGGCGCGCTCGCGTCCTCGGACTGGGGACGCAACCGGTTCCTGACGTGGAGCCGCGAGTTTGACGGCGATCGGGATCAATCGTTGCCCGACCCGCGCACCATGACGCTCGCCTCCCGGGGCAAGATCTTCCGGACCACGGGCTACCTGCTCGCACAGGACCACGAAGACTGGGACTCCATTCCGAGCAACGCGTACGGCGTCGACGAGCGGTGGAAGTACTGGTTGATCTCCGACAACTACGGCAACGCGACGTTCCTCGTCGACAGCCCGTTCCCATTGACCGACTTTCCGGGCGTCCGCGCGCCGAGAAGCCCGAAGTACCAGCACGTGACGCTCACCGGCGTGTTCGTGAAGAACTACACGTACGCCCCGGCCAACGCGCACCTGCGACCCACGACGAAGGGCGAGGTCACGCTGCCCTACTTCATCGCGATCGGGATCGAGCCGTACAACCCCTACGTGAGCGCGCCGCTGTGGAAGAATCCGTTCTTCATCGTCGGCGTCTCGCTCGCCGTGTTCGTGGCCGGTTTCCTCCTCATCATGACGCGCGCCGAGCGGATCGAGTCGGCGGCGGCCGCCGTGCAGAGCAAGCGGCTGCGCAAGAAAGTCGTGCTGCGAGCGCCCGGCGCCGGGACGGCGGCGGGCGCGTCGGGCGGCTCGGCGCCGATCGAGTCGTCGTCGGGACCGTCGTCCGGCCCGGCGTCGTGAACGCGGGGGTGATCTCCCTTGAGATCGCACCGAGGGATCATCCGATCCCGACCTCCGTGGACATCGGCGACGGGGTGCTCGAGGCGTTCCTTTCGCGACGTGCCGGCGAGCGCTCGACCGGTGCGAAGTGTCTCTTCGTCGTCGATGCCGGCGTCGCTCGGTCGGACGTGCAGCGGGAGTGGGGCGAGAGCCGCATTCCGCTCGATGACGCGCTGGTCGTGCCGGCGGGGGAGCGCGCGAAGAGCCGCGAAGTCCTCGCCCGGATCCAGGACGCGATCCTCGACCGCGCGTTGACGCGCGAGGACGTCGTGATCGCGGTCGGCGGCGGCGCGGTGCTCGACGTGACCGGTTTCGCCGCAGCGACCACGCGTCGCGGCATGCCCTGGATCGCGGTGCCGACCAGCGTCGTCGCGGTGGCGGACGCGTCGATCGGCGGCAAGACCGGGATCAACCATGCGCAAGGCAAGAACCTGATCGGAGCGTTTCATCCACCCGTCGCGGTGTGCGCCGACATGCGCACGCTCACGACGCTCGCCGCTCGCGAATTCATCTCGGGCCTGGCCGAGGTCTACAAGGCGGGCGTCGTCGGTGACGCGTCGATTCTCGCGACGCTGCGTACGGGCGTGCCGACGGTCGGACCGGCGCTGGCCGAACTGTTGGCCCGCGCGGTCCGGGTGAAGGCAGCGCTCGTCGAACTCGACCTCCACGACACCGGGGTTCGTCGCGCGCTCAACTACGGCCACACCATCGGGCACGCGCTCGAGACGGCGCTCGGACCCGACGAGATACGCCATGGCGAGGCCGTCGCGATCGGGATGGGGGTCGCGGCCGAGATCGCGCGCGCGCGCGGGGCCGTCGACGCCGCGTTCGTCGCGCGACAGGACGCCGATCTCGAAGCGCTCGCGCTGCCGACCGTCGTCCCGCGTTCGGCGGACGGGACCCGCGTCCGACTCCTGGTCTTCGCCGACAAGAAGCGACGGGCGACGGCGACGCACACGATGGTGCTGCCCCGCGCGCACGGGGGCGTCGACGTGGTGGGCGACGTCACGAACGCCGAACTCGACGCGGCCCTCGACGCGCGTCGCGCGACGCGGTAGAGGAATCGCCATGAGCGATCCCCTCCTGACCGTCGCGGAGAGTTCGGGCTATCGGCGCACGTCGCTCCACCGCGAGGTGATCGACTACCTCGAACGCCTTCGCGCGCGGACTCCGCGGGTGCGCGTGCTCTCGATGGGGGCGAGCGGGCTGGGCCAGGACATGCCCGTCGTCCTGTTGCCGGGCGGCGGCCTCGACTCGCCCGAGAAGGCGCGCGCATCGGGACTCCCGATCGTGCTCGTCGTCGCGAACATCCATGCCGGCGAGGTCGAGGGCAAGGAGGCCTGCCTCGCGCTCGCGCGCGATCTCTCGATCGGTCCGCTCGCGACCCTCGCCGAGCGGGCGGTCGTGCTCCTCGTGCCCGACTACAACCCCGACGGCAACGACCGGATCGACCCGACGCATCGCGCGCTCGATCTCTCGTCCCTCGAGGGACAGATCGGCCCGGAGGAGGGGGTCGGCACGCGCTACACGGGCGCGGGCTGGAACCTGAACCGCGACTACACGAAGCAGGACGCGG
>JANNRO010000358.1:0-1972 GCA_031401505.1 Planctomycetia bacterium | reverse complement strand
GCTCCAGACGGTCGATTGAGTCCCGCGCGGTGGCGCGTCCTCGACTCCTTCGGGGTCTCGGTGGCGAAGTCGTTCATGGTGCGGACGCAAGGCGGTGGCCACGGCAATTCGGGGACGCTGGACGCCGATGCGCGGGCGCAGGTGGAGCCGCCGCTCGCGGCCGGCACCTACTCGGTCGAGATCGATCGCGATGGCTTCGCTCCCGTGCGAACGACGACGGTCGTGCGACGCGGAGAGACCACGACATTGGAGACTGAGCTCGTCCTGAAGTGACCCCCTGGCGAGGAGCGCGGTCGGTCCATGAGCCCAGGCGAGGCGAGCACACCCTTCGCTGTTCGTGTGGATATCGATTTCCATGTGGTGCGCCCGCATACCCGGCACTCATTCACTTTGCCCACCACAGTGGACCCGTCGCACGCGGGGGGCACCTCTCGCCCCACGGGAGTAGATTCGCACGAGGAGAATCCCATGCGAACCGCCATTGCCGCCTTGCTCGCCGCGATCGGAGGTGCCGGCTTGACGTTCCTGCTCGTGCCGCGCGTGACAACCAGTCACGAATTGGCTTCTCCGGAGAGTAGGACGACGCAGTCCACGCCTTTCGAGAACCCGCCGTCGGAACTCGGCGCGTCCGGCCCGATCGCCAACGAATTCGCCGCGCTCCGCTCCCAAGTACGAGAACTCCAACTCCGGCTTCAAGTCGCCTCGTCGATGCCCGACGCTTCACCCGAAACGACATCCGTTCACGCCACGTCTCGCGATGTCGCGACGATGCAAGTGCCTGCTCTCATCGACCTGGCAACGACCATCCGGAAGCGCGTCGAGGACGTGCTGTTGACGCCACCGGAGAACATCAAGAACAGGTACGCGAGCCTTCTCTCGAGGCCGGACGCGGGCGTTGGTCGCATTCTGCCTCGTGGCAAGTTTGACCATGTGATCGAGAAGCGAGGAGGGGGCGCCTACTACTCGTTTGCTACGCGAGACAACAGTTACGACAAGGAACCAGACCTCGGCCTCGAGGGTGGCAACTACCGATCGGGGTTCTACGGCGGCACGTTCGGCTACGTACTCGATGTGGGCGCAGTGTCCATCGAGGCTGTCCCCGACTCGCCAACCGTCATACCGCCGGGACTAGACGAGAAGTCGCGCGCGATCTGGGAGTTCCTCTGGTCCGACGCTGAATCGACTCTCCACGGCGTCTCGAAGGACTTCGAGCGGCGCAAGAGCTCGCTCGGCGCCTCTCGCGGTTCGCCGACGGCGCAACTCGGGCATGCGTACGTGGTGAGAGCGGTCCTACTCGGCGAGCACGACCATCTGGTCGCGTTCGCGCCGGTGGATGACGATCAGTTCGGTCAGACGCTTGTCTGGCGCATTCTCAAGAACTGGCCACTCACCGAATTCCGCCATAAATAGCAGCTGCTGCGGAGCCAAGTCTCTCGCCAACGTTTGGAAGCGCCATCGTATCGCGCGCGACTTGTGGCTCTCGGCGACAAACGCAGCCACGATCTCGCTCATCACCCTGCAAACCACAGCAGCGTGAGAATCGCGCCGACGAGCGCCAGAAGAACGAGCACGGGGGTGTAGCTCGGCCGGCCCAGGCCCGGGTCGCGCGAAAGCCTGAACGTGCCGCAACCCGGACATCGCACGCCATCGCGAAGCGTCAACCGGCCGCACTTCGCGCATGGGCGACGATCGATCAGGTCGCGTCGGTGGTCGGGCGTGAACTCGGGAAGAACGTCCATCGGTGATTCACCTACAATAGTACCCCCTTCAGATACTGCCGGTCGCGGTCGTCGCCTCTCCCCGCTGGATCGGGCTCATGCGGTAGTGGGTCTCTTCGCTCCGAGTACCTGCGAGCGGCGGACAGCCACTTTGCCCACCACCGTGCCCATGAGGCGTCCGCACCCTTCGTGGCCCTTCGTCATCCTTCGCGAAGGGGTCGTCGGCCCCGATCGCGCCGACGGCCGACTGGCTG
>JANNRO010000357.1:0-10516 GCA_031401505.1 Planctomycetia bacterium | reverse complement strand
AGGTCTGCGAGGAAATCGGCAAGAGCGAGCGGTTGATGGCGTCGCGCCGGGTCATCGAATGGCACGGCAAGCGTCTCCACGTGATCGATCTCGTGGGCGTCGGCCGCAAGGTGGTGCCCTTCACGCCGACGATCTGCTTCGTCGGGAATCGGATGCTCGTGACGCTGGTTCCCCACGCGATGAAGGAGATCCTGCTGCGCCAGGAGATGGGCACGGCGAACGCCGGGCTCGGTGGCCAGGAAGACGTGCGCGCGCTGCTCGCCGCCGCGCCGAAGGGACACTCGTCGTTCGGCTATCTCGATCTGCAGGCGATCTTGAACCTCGCCTACGACACGGCCGTGCCCGCGCTGCAGACGATCGTGAAGCCCAATCTGCTCGGCGGCCTGCCGGTGCGGCTCGACTGGGCGCAACTGCCCGCCGCGCGGTCGATGCGCCCGTACTTCCGCAGCCTCGGCGCGTTCTGCGTCAGCGACGGGAAGAGCGTCCGGATCTCGATCCACAGCCCGATCGGCATCCTCGTTCCCGTCGCCGCGATCGGCGGCGCCGCCGCGGTCTTCATGGGGAAGAAGTCCATGGCAACCCAAATCGCGATGCCGACGACGGTCGAGGTGGCGCCCGAGACGTCGGCGGAAGCACGGTCGAACGCCGACGCGCTGCGCGATGCCGTGCTGGCCTACTTCCAGGCGAAGAGCAAACTGCCCGAGGGTCTCGGCGATCTCACCGGAAACAACCCCAAGACGGCGAGCCCGTATCTCACGACGGTGCCGCTCGACCCGTGGGGCTTCGGATTCGTCTACACGGTGACCGACGTCGCGACCGCCGCGTTCGAAGTCCGCTCGTGGGGCGCCGACGGCATGCCCAAGACCGAGGACGACATCGTCGCGACGGGCGCGGGCAAGTAGCGCAACGGCGCGTACGGCCGCAACGTCCGGGCGGGCGCGCCTCGCGCGCCCGCCTGCGACTCACCGCTTGGGCCGAAACTCCGTACGTCCACCCAGATAGGGCTGCAGCGCGACCGGGATCTCGATGCTGCCGTCGGACCGCTGGTGATTCTCGAGCAGCGGAATCAGGATGCGCGGCGTCGCGACCACCGTGTTGTTGAGCGTGTGGCAGATCCGGACCTTGCCCTCGGCGTCGCGATAGCGCAACTCGAGCCGTCGCGCCTGGAACTCGCCGAACATGCTGGCCGAGTGCGTCTCGCCGTAGCCCTTGCGGCTCGGCATCCACGCCTCGAGGTCGTACTTCTTGATCTGGCCCCGACCCATGTCGCCGGTGCACACGGTCACGACGCGATAGGGCAGTTCGAGCGCCTTCAGGAGGTCTTCGGCGTTGCGCACGATGTCTTCCAGGTGCGCCCGGCTCTTCGTCTCGTCGGCGACGTCGACGATCACCTGCTCGACCTTGTTGAACTGGTGGACCCGATAGAGTCCGCGGGCGTCCTTGCCGTACGTGCCGGCCTCCCGGCGAAAGCAGGGCGAGATGCCCGCATACCGGAGCGGAAGCGCGGCCGCGTCGAGGATCTCCCCCGCGCGGTATGCCGTGACCGACACCTCGCTCGTGCCGACGAGCCACGCCGCCTGATCGTCGAACGTCGGGTTCTCGATCTTGTAGGTCTGCTCCTCGGCGCCGGGGAAGTAGGCGGTGCCCCGAAGCGCCGCCTCCTTGACGAGCACGGGCACGGCCAGCGGGGTGAAACCCTTCGACACGATCAGGTCGAGACCGAGCCTCAGGATCGACTGCTCGAGGAGGACGGCGTCACCCTCGAGGATGTAACTGCGGCTCCCGCCGATGCGCCCGGCGCGGTCGACGTCGTACCAGCCGAACGCCCCCATCAGATCGACGTGGTCCTTCGGGGCAAAATCGAAGGTGCGCGGCGTGCCGATGCGGCGCACCTCGACGTTGTCGGCGTCGGTCGCTCCATCCGGGACGTCGTCGGCGGGCGGATTGGGGGCGGTCCACATCAACGCCGTGAGTTCGCTCTCGATCGGCGTCAATTCGGCCGCCGACCGCTCGACGTCGGCCTTCAGCGCCTTCGAGCGCGCAAGCGCCTCCAGCTTCGCCTCGCCCGAGAGCGTCGCGATCTGCTTGCCGATCCGGTTCTGTTCGGCCTTCGACGCCTCGCGCGCGGTCACGATGCGCCGCTTCTCCGTATCGAGCGTGAGCGCCCGGTCCACGTCGAACGAGAGCCTCTTGCGCGCGGCGCCGCGGCGCACGACGTCGGGGTGGTCTCTCAGGAAGGCGATGTCGATCATCGGGTGGCTCCGTCGAGTCGGCGAAGTTCGTCCGCGTATCGGGCGAATCCCGCCTCGGCTCGTTCTCCGAGCGCGAAGCGGATGGACGTGGAGAGATACCTCCGCGCTTCGGTCGCCGTGAGCCCGTGCGCGGGACCGTGGTCGGCGGCCAGTTCGGCCCGCTGCTCGAGGCCCCGCTGCGCGGCCCCATCGAGGGTGCGAGCGAGCGTTTCGACGAGCGACGGACTCGCGCCCGGGCGCGCAGTCCAGCGTGCGAAAACGAAGGGCAGCCCGGTCCACGCCTTCCATTCGGCGCCGAGATCGAGGATCTGCCCCGAGTACCCGCGACGTACGGCGAGGGCGCGGTCGCCGATCGTCAGCGTCAACGACGAGGGATGCTCGCGCGGGTCGGGCCCCGCGGTCTCGGCCGTGCGATAGGTCGGAACCAACCCGTACCGGCGCTCGAGCAGGACTTTCAACAACCCGACGCTCGTACGACTCGCCGGATCGAGGACCACGTCGGTGGGCCAGTCGGACGGGGGTCCCGCGCGCGGAACGAACGCCAGCACGCTCTCCACCGCGCCGTCACACGCGATTCCGAACCGACCGACGAACGGCCCGAACGAGCCGCGAATGGCCTCGGCGGTCGGAAGCAGGGCCGCGTCGACGGCCCCGCTCGCGAGGCGGGCGGCGAGTTCCGACGGCACACCTCGTTCGACACGCACGAAGTCGGGCATCGCCGCGATCAGGGGAATCGCGTTCAAGTACGGAACGACGCCGATGGTGAAAGACATGGAGAACCTGACGTGCGCCGCGGCGTGGGAACGAAACGGCCCCGTCCGACGTGAGTCGGACGAGGCCGTCGCGAAGCGATCTATACCGATCGGCCGACCGCACCGAAGCCGCTGCGGCCCGGAACGTGGCCGACCGTCAAGCCGCGGCCAACCCCCGAGGTCGGCAGGCCCCCGAGACCAACGAGCCAAAAGGACCCGCCAGTCCCCGAGACACTGGTCCCCGAGACCCTAGTCCCCGAGGCCCTAGTCCCCGAGACAGGGATCGCAACGGAAGGGGTCGTGCTTGTCGTAGTTCAGGAAGTACACGTCGACGAAGTCCATCATCTGACGGCCGTCACGCTTGAAGCTCTGGCCATAGCAGGGCTTCTCGCAGTGGGGCCAGTTCCCGCCGGACGAGCCGCACGACGAACCGCACGAGCCACGGCTGCTGCAGCCGGCGACCGTCAACACGGCGACCGAGGCCACCAGGGTCATAAGGCGCTTCATGGAAACGAGCCTCCCAACCGAGCCCGTCGACCAAGTGGACCGATGTGGTCCCGCGTCGACCCGACTACGGACGTGATTCACGAACGGAAACGGACGAGGAACTCCGTCTGCCCGACGGAGCGGGGTGAGTGTCTACCAACGGTGGCGACCGGCGTCAAAGGGTTTCCGGCCGGAACCGAGCCGACACAACCGACGGATCGGTATCGAGTTACGCTCGGGTTACGACCAGGTCAGGAGGGTCGATCCATGAATCCGCTGCCGGGCACGAGATCCGAGGCGAACCCGCCGCCCTGTGCCACCTGAAAGAGGGCGTGATCGCGCAGATAGGCCGCAACCGCCGGGGAAACGAGCTCGGACGTCGACTCACCCGCGGCGACCCGACGGCGGATTTCGGTGCTCGAAACCGCCTTCGGAGCGATTTCGAGCAGTTCGACGGGGGCGTTGCGGCCCTCGAACTCCGGGGGCGCCTCGACATCGAACCCCGGGCGGGCCGCCACGAGCAGGGTCGCCCGCTCGAGGATGCCTTCCCAGTCCTTCCAGAGCGGGAACTCCTGAAAACTGTCGCTCCCGAGGATGAGTCGGAACTGCGTTCCGAGCGGGTAGAGTTTGCGCAGCGCTTCGAGGGTGTCGACCGTGTAGGAGGGGCCCTCCCGGCGATTTTCGAGTTCGACGACCTCGATGCGGGGGAGCCCTTCGACGCCGAGGCGGGAAATCGCCACGCGATGGTGGAACGGGGTGAGTTCGCGTTCCCCCGCTTTATGGGGCGGCCGCGCGGCGACGACGACGAGCACCCGGTCGAGCACCTCGAGCGCCCGTTCACAGATCTCGCGATGCCCCGCGTGGAACGGGTCGAACGAACCCCCGTAGACGCCGATCCGCTGCCCCTTCGGGATGGGCACGACGGGAACTTCCCGGGCCCGCAGCACGACCCACGCGGCCGCGAACCCGACGGCGAGCACGTATCCAGACAGCGACCTCGGCGTGCCCGCCCGGGTGGAGAGGAACGCCCCGAAGAGCGCGAGGACGGCCGCGAGCGCGAGCCCGGCGATGCGGATCGACGTCGGGCGGGGCCTCGCGGGAATCGCGAACGCCGCGATCGCGAGCCCCAGCGGAATCAGCACGTCGCGATTGCCCCGGAACGGCGGCGCGAGCGCGGCGGCCGCGAGGACGCCTCCGAGCGCGAGGGCCGTCGCGGGTCCCGGACCGCGACGCAGCGTCAACATCAGCGACGCCCCGCCGACGACGACCCCGACGATCCCGGCGAAGACGGCATCGACCGGCTGTCCGGCCATTGCACTCCACAGGGCGACCGCGAGCCCCGCGAGAAACGCGAGCAGCGGGACGCCGAGATCGCGGGTTTCGCTCACGGGTTGATTCTGGCCCAGACCGCCGACGATCGGGAGGGATATCGACGTCCCGATCGCGCGACGGGACTTCCATCCGAGGATCGCGAACTACGATGGCCCCATGCTCGCATCCGACCCGGTGCTCTGCCTGGCGGGCGCGACGGCGACCGGCAAGACCGACGTCGGGATCGCGCTTGCCCGAGCGCGCGGCGCCGAGGTCGTCTGTTGCGACGCGCTGACCGTCTACCGCGGCGTTTCGATCCTCACCGCGAAGCCGCGGGCGCCCGCCGACGTCCCCCACCGCCTGCTCGACCTCGTGGATGCGCACGAGTCGTACTCGGCCGGACGCTTCCTTGACGACGCCGACGAGGCGATCGCCACGGCACGGACGACCGGGCGCGACGCCATCGTCGTCGGCGGCACGGCGCTCTACCTGCGCACGTTCTTGAAGGGCATGGGACCCCGCGTCGGACGAGACGACGGGCTGCGCGTCGAACTCGAAGCGGTCCACGCGCAGGAGGGTGCCGGCGCGCTCTGGCGAAGGCTCGAGGCGCGCGATCCGGCACGCGCGCGCGCTCTCCATCCCAACGACGTGCGACGCCTGATTCGCGCGCTCGAGATCGTCGACGCGACGGGGCGCCCGGCGAGCGAGCAGCGTGATCAATGGTCGGGCCCCGATCGACGTCAGGCGATCATCGTCGCGATTCGACGCCGCGAGGACGACCTGGCCCGCCGGATCGAGTCGCGGACGAAGCGAATGTTCGAGGTCGGCGTCTTCGACGAAGTCGCCCGATTGAAAGCCGATCCGCGCGGCGTCTCCCGCGAACTGGCGCAATCGATCGGCTTCGCGGATGCGCTCGCTCGCCTCGACGGACGCATCGACGACGCCGAGTGGCTCGATCGCGTCGCACGCGCGACGCGGCGTTTCACGAAGCGGCAGGGCACGTTCTTCCGCGGGTTCCCCTCGATCCGATGGGTGGAAGCGGGCCCCGACGACGATCCGACCGCAATCGCCACCCTCGTCGAACACGCGGCGCGCGACTAACTCACGCGTACAACGCCCGCGCCGCACCGAGTCGCTCGTGGAACGCCTCGGCGATCCGGACCGGCGCGACTACGCGCACACGGCCCCCGAACTCGGCGAGCCAACGAAGCAACCCTTCCTCGCTCTTGACCTCGACGGCGTAGGTGCCCGTGCCGTCGGGGTTCTTCGTCAACGTCCCGGCACCGCGCATGCGCCGCTCGAGGAGCCACGTCGACACCTTGTCGGTCTCGAGCGTCACGACGACCGGCGCAGAGCCCTCGTCGATCTGGAACTCCTCGACGCCGATGTGGGCGCTGATGTCGAAGTCGGCGGGCACCTCGTACTCGCCCTTGCCGCGGCGCACGACCGGCGTCACGCGACCCTGGATGCGGTCGAGCCGGTAATTGCGGATCGCGAGGCGGTCCTCGTCCAAGCCGACGAGGTACCAGTTGCCGTCGGCCAGCCCCAGCCCGTACGGCTTGACGGCGCGCTTCTCGGTCTTTCCGGTGGCGGCCGCGCTGTAGCGGAAGACGACGCGCTTTCGGTGCGCAACGGCCTCGCCGAGCGGCTCGAGGTGCGTGCGCTGCGTGTCGGCATCGCGCTCGAGCGAGAGCAGGTGCTGCTCGGTCACCGACTCGCGCAACGGCTCGGGCAGCTGTGAGTCGATCGTCAGTTTCGCGAGCGCGGACTTCAGATTCCGTCCGACGGGGTCGTCCACCACGCCGTGCGCGCGCTGGAGCACGGCCAAGAGCATGGCGTCCTCGGGGTCGAGCGTCAACTCGGGCAGGAAGTACCCCTGCTTGTCGATGACGTATCCGGCCTTGCCCGACGGGTCTTCCGCCTTGTATTCGATGATGACGCCGATCGCTCGCAGATCCTGCTTGTCGCGGTCGAAGCGCTTCTCGATCGCGTCCGGGCTCGCGTCGTCGTCGTAGCCCACGACCTGGTCGCGCATGTCGGAAAACGGCACGGGCGCGCGCGCCGAAAGCAGATAACTCACGAGGTTCAACTGCCGCTCGAGCTTGGGGACCTTTTCCTCGGGGTCGGCGCTCGGCGGAGGACCGGGGAGGCTCGGGACGTCCATGGATCGATCTCGCTCGGTGCCGGTTCGAAAAGCAGTACCCGAGGGCACGGGTCGATCGGTCGGCGGGACCGTCGTCCGACTCAGCGCAGACTTCGCGGGTCCGCCCAACGCCCTCGGCGGAACCATACCACGTAGAGCGCGGCGACCACGACGTGGGTGGCGAGGACCGCGAGCCAGAGCGCGCGAAGACCTCCGAGCGCGCCTGCGTGCGCGGCGACGATGCCGCAGAGCGGGAGCCCGATCACGACGTATCCGACGAACTCGATCAGGAACGAGGGCTTCGTGCTCCCCGCACCCGCCATGGCCTGCGAGAGCACGATACCGATCGCGATGTGGACGTAGCCCGCCGACGAGACGTTCAGGTACGTCTTCCCGATGCGGACGACCGCGTCGAAGTCGGATGCGGTACCCGCCCCCCCATCGTGGCCCAGGAACCGGATGAGCGGCTCGGCGAAGAGGACGAACGCCGCCGCGAAGAGCAGCATCGTCGCGGCGTTCAATCCGACCGCGATCCACGACGCCGCGACGGCACGGTCACGACGACCGCATCCGAGGTTCTGCCCCGTGAGCGTCGAGGCCGCGGCCGCCCACCCGAGCCCGCAGAAGAGGGCGAACGTGTCGAGTCGAAGCCCGATGCCGAACGCCGCCTGCGCGGGCGTCAAGTCGGCGGCCGGCGCCGCCCACTCGACGAACTTCAGCAGGTAGAGGTACTGGCACATGCGCATCAGAAACTGGCCGCAACTCGGCACGCCGATCTTCAACATCTGCCACTGCGTTCGGAGCCGGAAGGCGAAGCCCCGGATTCGAAGCCCGGCGAAGCCGCGCCAGAGGAGGAGGAACGCCGGCAGCACCGCGATGCCGCGCGCGAGGACCGTCGCCCAGGCTGCACCGACGACGCCCATCCCCGCGAGCCCGAAGCCGCCGAAGACGAACCACACGCCGAGCACGACGTTCAACACGTTCGCGCCGATCAGTACGGCCATCGGGATCGTGCTGTTGCCTGCTGCACGGATCGCGCCGGTCACCTGGAGCAGGAGGAACATCGTGACCGTGCCGAGGCTCATGATCTCGAGATAGGCCGTCGCCTGGTCGAGCACGAGCCCCGGCTCGGCCCCGAGCGCCTGACAGATGGGTCGGGCGAAGAGGTAGGGCGGAACGCCGAGCACGACGCCGAGGAGGACCGAGAGCACGAGCCCCTGTCCCGCCTCGTAGTTGCTGCGTCGATGGCTGCCGGTGCCCGAGTGCCTCGCGACCAGCGCGATGGCCGCGTTGACGATGCCGTTGTAGATCACCATCGGGATCGAATTGACGAGCGACGGGATCGACGCGGCGGCGATGGCCACGCTCGCATCGGGCAACTGACCCACGATGTAGAGGTCGACCAGGTTGAACAGCGAGTGGAACGCCATCCCGGCTACGAGGGGCCAGCCGAACACGAGCGTCGCGCGCAGCAAGGGACCCTCGGTCAGGAGGGTCCCGCTACGGTTGACGGACATGGGTTTGGCGCCGGGTCATGGAAGGTTCGATGCCTCTGGAGGGAGGCGCGGGCCGTCGGAGTGGATGGACTATGCGATCGACCGTACGTCGGTGGCCGGGCAACCGAACGCGGCCGCGACGCCGCGATGGGTGACCTTGCCCTTCCAGGCGTTGACGGCGCTGCGCAGCGGCGCGTCCTGCTGGATCGCGGCGGAGGGGCCGAGCCTGGCGAGCCGGCGGGCGAAGGGCAGCGTGGCGTTGGTCAACGCATAGGTGCTCGTGCGCGCGACGGCGCCGGGCATGTTGGCGACGCCGTAGTGGACGACGCCATCGACGACGTAGGTCGGGTCGGCGTGCGTCGTCGGCCGGATCGTCTCGCAGCAACCGCCCTGGTCGACGGCGACGTCGACGATGACCGAGCCTTCCTTCATGTCCTTCAAGAACGACCGGGGAACGAGGAGCGGTGCGCGCGCCCCTTCGACGAGCACCGCGCCGACGACGAGGTCGGCGTCGCGGATGCGCTCACGGATGTTGACCGAGTTGCTGTAGATCGTCGTGACGTTTTTCGGCATCACGTCGTCGAGGTAGCGCAGCCGATCGAGGTCGATGTCGAGGATCGTGACGTGGGCCCCCATGCCCGCGGCCACCTTGGCCGCGTTGATGCCGACGGTGCCCCCCCCGAGGATCAGGACGATCGCGGGCTCGACGCCCGGAACGCCCCCCATCAGCACCCCGCGACCGCCGTGCGCCTTCTCGAGCGACGACGCGCCGACCTGGATCGCCATGCGTCCCGCGACCTCGCTCATCGGGACGAGGAGGGGCAGCTTGCCCCCGACCTCGAGCGTTTCGTAGGCGAAGCAGGCCGAGCCCGCCTTCAGCATCGCGTCGGTCAGGTCGGGCGCGGCGGCGAAGTGGAAGTACGTGAAAATCGCGAGATCGGCGCGGCAGAGCGGGTACTCCGTCGGGCCCGGCTCCTTGACCTTCATCACGATCTCGGACTTGCCCCAGACGTCCTTCGCGGTCGGGACGATCTCGGCGCCCGCGTCCTTGAACTCCTGGTCGGCGATCCCGCTTCCGAGCCCGGCGGTCGCCTCAACGAACACCCGATGGCCGTCGGCAACGAGGGCATGGACGCCCGCCGGAACGATGCCCACCCGATTCTCGTTCGACTTGATTTCCTTCGGGACGCCGATCCGCATGCCGAGGCCTCCGAGCGGCGCCGAACTCCCTCGTCAGGGCACGCGCCGCCGAAGCCGCGGACTATACGGGGTCGGCACGGGCCTGCCCACGTTCGCGGAATGCGGCCAAGGCGCAGACGCTTCGGCGGTTCGGATCAACGTTCGGACGCGGGTCCCGTCGCCGAATCGAGCGGCGCCGGAGAGGCCGAACTCGCGCGCGTGCGGGCTTACCCGCCCATTCCGCCCATGCCCGCAGGACCGCGACCATTGCCGCGAAATCCGCCGCGGCTCACCGTCTCGATGATCTTGTCGGCTTCGGACGCCGGGACGACCTGGCGGATCTCCGTCTCGAACTGCGCCCGGATCGCGTCGCGCTGGGCCACGAGGGCCGTGCGATCGGCGTCGTTCGAGCCTCCGCCATTGCGGTAGAGCTCGCGGATTTTCTCGGTGTACGAGGCCTGCACCTTGGCGAGCGCGGCCTCCTGATCGGTCGAAAGCGACACGCCGGCGCGAGTCAGGTCGTCCTTCAGGCGCTTGGCCTGCTGCTCGGCGGTCTTGATCTTGTCGACCTCGTCGGAAATGCGGCGAAAGGCGGCGATCGTCTCGCTCGGAATCGGCATCGAGGGGTCGGTCGCGACGGGCACCGAGCCGATGGGCGGGAGGGCGGCGGTCGAACCGGGCACCGAGGTCGAATCGCCCCCACCGGAACCGGATCCGGCGGTTCCGGCGGGGAGGGCCGCCGCCAGCGCGGCGTTTCTCGCCTGGAGATCGGTGATCTGATTCCGGAGGTCCTTCAATTGCGATGCAAGCGCGAGCCCTTCGGCGCTCGAGAGGGTGGCCCCCTTGAGCGCGCCCGCGTCGTCGCGCATTTTCGCGAGTTCGCGCTCGATGGCGTCG
>JANNRO010000356.1:0-16256 GCA_031401505.1 Planctomycetia bacterium | reverse complement strand
CATAAAGCACAGGCCCACCGCCACCTCCCGACGCGCGCCGCTCCGCGCCCGGGGCTGGGGGGGCGGCGGGCGCGCGGCCAGCACAACGGCCGCGCCGCCCTCCGCCCACTTCGCGCGGGCTCGAGAATCGGCGGCGCGTCGTCGCGCTTGCGCCTACCGATGCTCAGACCGGAGCCTGACGTGTGCGAGGTCCCTGATTCGGGCCGGTCCGGAACCCGGAAGTACAGGTAGGCCCGGAATCAGAGCGAGGGGGTGGGAGGGGTCTCCTGACCGCCCTTTATCGGGGCTTGGCTTCGGAGGGTCGACCCTGCTATTCTCGCGCCCCGGCGCGGGGCGGCTTGCCCGGTGCCTTGGGTCTCCGTAATCACCCGCATCCCATGAGGGTCTCGACGTGACGAAGTTCTCCGCGTTGTTCCGCGTGCGCCGCGCCACTCGTCTCCTCGCGCTGGCGGCGGTTCTCGCCGTGCTTCCGGCGGCCTCGTCGGCGTTCGCCGAAGATCCGGCCCCGGCATCGGCCGACGCGCCGAAGGCCGCGTCGGGAAAGCGTTGGATGCTCGGGTTTTCCCACGGTCGTCTCCAGCGCATCCTGATCGACGACGGCACGGGCAACGAGACGACCTACATGTTCATGCGGTTCGAGGTGACCAACAAGACGGGTCTGCCCCGTGACTGGCATCCGCTCGTGACGGCCACGCTCGACACGCGCAGCGACAAGCCCTACTACGCGGGTGGCTTTCCCGTCGCGCTCGAGCGGATCCGTCGGGTGCTCGACGAGCCCGAGCTTCAGGCGGTCGAGACGACGTGGAGCAAGCGACTCGAGGGCAAGATCAAGGACGGCGAGACGAAGTCGCTCGTGGCGATCTTCGGCCCCGTCGACGCCGGCTGGTCGACGTTCCACGTCGAGTTTCACGGCCTCGTGAACCCGCTGACGACGCTCAAGGCCAACAAGTATTCCGAGACGGCGTTCACCTTCAGCGAACCCGTCTACGTCGAGCGCAACGCGCAGGTTCTGGCCGACCTCGCGAAGTCTCTCGGTGGCGCAGAACTGCCCAAACCGACGTCCGAGTATCACGTGGTCATCGAGAAGCGCGTCTGGGCCGTCGACTACAGCCGCAAGGGCGACGAGTTCCGTCCCGACGACGATCCGATCGAATTCCGCGGGGAGCGCTGGCTCGTTCTCGGTGAACCCAAGTTGATCCGCAAGATCTAACGTCCGCCGCTTCTCGGCCCGGGCTGCGCAATCGACCGGCTCGTGGCCGCAGAGGCCAGGCGGCCCGAGCACCCTGCGCCAGCTCGGGTGCTCGTTTGTGGGCCGCCATGGCCGGTCGCTTGCTTGCGCGGGCTCGAGAATCGGCTGGACGCAGAGTCCTTCGGTCGAACGAGTCGGAGTCGGATGACCGATCATGGGCGCGGCGCCTGAACGAAGTGGTTGGCGCTTTGCCGACCCGCGGAGTGTGGCGGTCTTCACGACGGCGGACGTGCTCGAGCGGGGATTGCCGATTTGCCTCGTGTCGCACGACGACGACGGAGATTGGCAGTTCCATACGGCAGCGGGCACGGACGACGAGGTGAGCAACGCTCGTCTCGTGGCGCTCGGTGAAATCGCCGAACTCGACCCGACGCTCATCGACCTCGCCGATCTTCCCCGCGGTTGGCAAGCCCGCCGCCGCCACGTCGGCTCGCCGTGGCGGCGGGCCCGCAGCAACTGACGTCACGCCATCGTCGCGCGATCAATTCCTCTCCGGGTCTATTCCTGAATCCGGATGGACCGTCGACCGAGGCGGCTTGCGCGCAGCCGATTCTCGAGCCCGCGCAAGCAAGCGACCGGCGTCGTGGCCTCTGCGGCCACGAGCCGGTCGATTGCGCAGCCCGGGCCGAGAAGCGGCGCGTGCTCAAGGTTCGCGGGTGAGGAACTCGGCAGAACGTACGCCTGGAACGGCGCGGATGAGGTCAGGGAGGTTGGCAGCGGAGGCCACGCTCCAGGAGGGACCGGCCTTGACGACCACGCGGGAGCGGGCGTCGGGATGGAAGTCGAGCGCGACGGGGAGCGGGCCGGGGACCGACTGCAGCGCCGCGCGCACGGCGTCGAGCGTCGCGGGTGTCGCGTCGTGGAGCCGGACGAGGAAGCCCTTCGCGAAGACGTGCGGGGCGTCCTCGATCGCGACGATCGTCTTGACGCGTACCGTCGGCTCGTCCCGAGACGCGTCGACGTCGCCCTCGAGCACGACGACGCGATCGTTGGTGAGCAGCGCCGCGTGCTCGGCGTACGCCTTCGAGAACATCACGCACGACGAGCTGCCCGCGAAGTCCTCGAGTCGGAAGAACGCCATCTTGCGCCCCTCGTTGGGGCCCGTCTTGACGATGGTCGTGCGCAGTCCGGTCACGAGCCCGCCCATCCGGACGTCGGATTTCTCCGGTGCGTCCCGAAGCGTCGAACTCGTCGCGGTCGCGAGGCGACGCAGCATTCCCTCGTGGCGCGCCAGCGGATGGCTCGTCACGTAGTAGCCGAGCACGTCCTTTTCCTTCGCGAGCAGGTCCTGGAGCGGCCACTCGGGTACGGCCGGATCGTTGCGGTCGGAATCGGACGAGTCGGTTCCGCCACCGAAAAGGCCGAGCTGCCCGACCGATTGGTCGGCGTGGACGTCGGCCGCGAGCGAGAGCGCCCGATCGAGGACCTCGAACACCTGCGCCCGCCGCACGCCGGTCGAGTCGAAGGCCCCGCCCTGCGCGAGCGCTTCGAGCGTGCCGCGATTGAGCGTCTTCGCGTCGACCCGTTCGCAGAGGTCGAACACGCTCGAGAAGGGACCGCCCTTGGCACGCGCCGCCACGATCGCGTGTGCGGCCGCCTCTCCGACGCCCTTGACCGAGCCCAGGCCGTACCGGATGACGTCGCCGTCCACCGAGAAGTCGTGATCGGAGCGCGAGACGTCGGGAGGCACCACCTTGATGCCCATCCGTCGGCACTCGTCGATGTATTCGGAGAGTTTGTCGCGATCCTGCGATTCGCAGGTGAGCAGCGCCGCCATGAATGCGTGGGGGTGGTGGCGTTTCATGAACGCCGTCTGGTACGTGACCATCGCATACGCGACCGTATGGCTCTTGTTGAAGCCGTAGCCCGCGAAGAACTCCATCTGCGACCAGATCTCGTCGGCGGCCTCGCTCGGGATGGCGTTCCTGACGCAGCCGGTGCGGAAGGCATCGCGGAATTTCGCCATGACCTCGGGCTTCTTCTTGCCCATCGCCTTGCGCAGCGTATCGGCCTCGTTCAGCGAGAACCCGCCGAGCACGTTCGCGATCCGCATCACCTGTTCCTGATAGACGATGACGCCCTTGGTTTCGCGCAGGATCGGCTCGAGCGTACGGTGGAGATACGTGATCGGCTGGCGTCCGTGCTTTCGCTCGACGAACTGCTCGACCATGCCGCTGCCCAGCGGCCCCGGTCGATAGAGCGCGACGATGGCCGAGAGATCCTCGAAGCGGTCGGGGCGGATCTTCGTCAGCAGTTCGCGCATCCCCGATGATTCGAGCTGGAACACGCCGAGCGCTTCGCCCTTCGAGAGCATCCGGAAGGTGTCGGGGTCGTTGCCGGGCAGCCGATCGAGGTCGGGTTTGGCGAGCCCGAGGCGAACGACGTTGGCCGTCGCCTTCGCGAGGATCGTCAGCGTGCGCAGCCCGAGGAAGTCCATCTTCAGGAGCCCGATGTCCTCGAGCACGTCCATGCTGAACTGGGTCGTGAAGTCGTCACCCACCTTGAAGAGCGGGACGTACTCTTCGAGAGGTGCGTCGGCGATCACGACGCCCGCGGCGTGCTTGCTGGCGTTGCGGTTCAATCCCTCGAGTCGCTTCGCGATCGCCATCAACTCGCGGAATTGTTCGTTCTTCTCGACCTCCGCTTTCAGGTCGGGGTCGGTTTCGAGCGCCTTGGCGAGGCTCGAGTTGGGGCCGTTGGGCACCTTCTTGGCGAGCGCGTCGATGTCGCGGAGAGGGACGTCCATCACGCGCCCCACGTCGCGGATGACGGCGCGTGCGGCCATCGTGCCGAAGGTCACGATCTGGCTCACGCGCTCGCGGCCGCCGTAGCGTTCCTGGACGTAGCGGATGACCTCCTCGCGCCCGTCCTTGCAGAAGTCGATGTCGATGTCGGGCATCGAGATGCGCTCGCGGTTCAAGAACCGCTCGAAGAGCAGATCGTGCGCGAGCGGATCGACGTTGGTGATCCCGAGCGCGTAGGCGACGAGCGACCCGGCCGCGCTGCCTCGCCCGGGGCCCACGGGAATCCCGCGCTCCTTCGCCCACCGGATGAAGTCCCAGACGATCAGGAAGTAGGCGACGAACCCCATGTGCTCGATGACGCCCGTTTCTTCGAGAAGCCGCGCTTCGACGGTCGACGAGAGGGGCGACCCGTACCGCGTGATCGTGCCCTCGCGCACGAGGCGGCGGAAGTAGGCGACGTTGTCTTCGCCGCCCGGCGCCTCGAACTTGGGCAGATGCATCGTCCCGAGGTCGAGCTTCAAGTCGCAGCGCGAGGCGATGTCGAGGGTGCTCCGCGGTGCATCCTCGACGTCGCGGAAGAGCGCGTACATCGGGTCGGAGGCTTTGTAGCAGAGCAGGCTCTCGGGCTTCAACCGGTTGGCGTCCTTCAACGTCTTGCCCATGCCGATGCACATATGCACCTCGTGGGCCGCACGGTCGCTCTCGAGGACGTAGTGGATGTCGTTCGTCGCGACGAGCGGGATCGCGAGCTCGCGCGCGATCGAGATGAGCCCCTGGTTGACCTCTTCCTGACCGTCGCACCCGTTGCGCTGGAGTTCGAGGTAGTAGCGATCACCGAAGATCGCCTTCATCTCGGCGGCCGCCTGTACCGCCCGCGGGCGATCGCCGCATCGGATGTAGTAGCAGGGTTCGCCCGAGAGGCAGGCGGACTGGGCGATGATCCCCGCGGAGTGCTTCGCGAGGAGCTCCTTGTCGACGCGGGGAACGTAGTAGAAACCCTCGGTGAAGGAACGCGACGAGAGCTTGATGAGATTGCGATATCCCTCGAGATTCATCGCGAGCAGGATCAGGTGGTGTGCGGCCACCGGATTCTTCGAACGGTCGTGCCGACTCTTGGGTGCCAGATAGGCCTCGAGGCCGACGATGGGCTTGACGCCCTTCGCCTTGCAGGCCTTGTAGAACTCGATCGCACCGCAGAGGTTGCCGTGGTCGGTCAGCGCGAGCGCCGGCTGCTCGTACCGAGCGGCGGCGGCGACGAGGTCGTCGATCTGGGCCGCGCCGTCGAGCAGGCTGTAGTGGCTATGGACGTGTGTATGAACGAAGGCGGGGGACATCGGGCCTACGGATGAATGTGGACGTGGAAGCGACGAAGGCGGGGGACATCGGGCTGCGGGTGACCGTGGAATTGGACGTGGATCGGGCGCGCGGTGCGCGCTCCGCCGCGAGGGACGCCGAGTGTAGAGACGCATGCCGACACCACGGGTGGGCCCAGATGCCGGGCGGACATCGCGCGTGACACCGTCGTGACCGGCGCGACCCGTGACCGTCGGGAGTCGTTGACTTGACGCCCTGCGGCGGGACGATGCGCACTTGGCCTACGATCGGAGACTTCGTCCATGGCGTCGGTTCGTCGCATCGCGGTCCTGTTTGTCGCCGCCGTCGCGTCGATCGGTTGCACGGGGGGCGCCCGATCGGGGAAGTGGAGCCTGCTGATCGATCCGCTCGAGCGGTTCGATCCGAACGCCCCCTGGGTTCCACCGCGGGGATCGACGCCCGTCCTGCCGCGAGCGACGGTCCCGAGCGCGGTACCGACCCCGGCCGCTGGCGTTTCCTCCACCGCCCCGTCCGCGGCTCCGACGTCCGCGCCGACCCTTCCTCCGGCGCCGCTGGCCGAGGTTCCCGTCGAGGGATCAACGCCGGTATTCGTCGAGAACCGCGAGGTCGGACGCCTGACCCAGGCCGAATTCGACCAATTCAATCGGGCGTGGGCGCTGTTCGTGCGCAAGGATCGGCTCTGGCCCGCGTCGCGCGACGCATGGATCGCTCGCGGAGGGGCGGCGCCGTTCGTGCTCGCCGAGAACTTGTTCAAGTATTTCCTTTCCGCGACGGCGTGGGGCGAACGGCGTGACATCTATCGCATCGCGGAGAGCGCCCGCGCGGCCGGAGAGGCCTCCGTCGGCTACTTCGGCAACCTCCTGATCCGCGACTCGTGGCCGTTGAAGGAGCCGATCGTCGTTCGCCTCTCGGACGGAACCCGCAAGGAGTACCGCGAGTGGACGAACGACGACGTGACGCGGCAGCAGTTGACGATCATTTTGGCCACGATCGGCGAACCGGCGGTCGCGAGGCTGTCGTCGGCGCCCTATCTCCGGTCACCCCTTCCTTCGGCGCGGCACTACGTGCTCGCGGCACTGGGGCGGATCGGTAGCGACGCCGCGGTCGACGCCGTCACCGGAATGCTCTCGTCCACCGATTGGCAGGATCGCGGTTACGCCGCGAAGGCACTCGGCTTTTCGCTCAATTTCAAGAAGAACGCCCGGGCGAGGGCTCCCCTCGAACGCGCGCTGACGGATCCGGACGACTTCGTTCGCAAGAAGGCGAAGGAAGGGCTCGACGGAAAGACGAAGTCCGAGTTCTGATTCGGACCTGGACCGTCGAGTCGGCGCGTTCCATCCCCCCCTCGCCGTAGGATCGGCGTATGTCCACGTGGAAGCTTGCTCGCTCGTCGAAGGTCTGCGCGCTCACGGGGCGCCCCCTCGAACCGGGATCGTCCGTCGTGACGGCGCTCTTCGGTGTCGAGGAAGAGGTCAGCGACGACAAGGTCCGGGGCGCGGGCTTCGTCCGGAAGGACTTCCTCGTGGACGGCTCGACCGCGTCCGCCGATCGCACGCCCGAGGAAGACGCGCCCTCGGCCGCAAGGCCGACCGCCCTGCCCGCCGCCGTGGAGGGCGCGATTGCCGACGCGTACTGCGTCTGGCGGACGAAGATTCCGGCCGATACCGGCCCGAAAGTCCCTCGGCTCGACGTCGGGATGGCCCGGGATCTTCTCG
This sequence comes from Planctomycetia bacterium, assembly GCA_031401505.1. Taxonomy (GTDB): domain Bacteria; phylum Planctomycetota; class PLA2; order PLA2; family JAEUHO01; genus JANNRO01. The sequence continues at coordinate 9,213 of JANNRO010000356.1, read as the reverse complement.
AACGCATCGTGACGGAAAACGACTCCGCCCGCGCCGCGGCGGCGTGGACCCTCGCCATGCTGCTCGTCCGCAAGCGTCAGTTGACGCTCGTGCGCGAGCGGCCCGCGTCGGAGCGCACCGCGGGAGCGCTCGTGCTTCGCTGGCCCAAGACCGAGTCCACGTTCGAGGTCCCAAGCGTCGTCGTCGCCGAGGCCGAGATGGAACAGCTCGAGCAGGACCTCTCGCGGCTCTTCGAAGTCTGACCCGCTGACCCACTGATCATCTGATTCCCTGATCCTCTGATCCTCCCAGCCGACGCCCGATGGCCCACCTCGTCCTCTCGCGAAAGTACCGACCCGGCCGATTCGACGATCTCGTCGGCCAGGAGCACGTCGCACAGACGCTCGCCAACGCCATCACGAGCGGGCGCATCGGGCACGCCTACCTCTTCATCGGGCCGCGCGGTACGGGCAAGACGACGACCGCCCGGATTTTCGCGAAGGCGCTCAACTGCGAAAAGGGGCCGACCCCCGAGCCGTGCGGAACGTGCGGCTCCTGCGTCGGCATCGCGCGCGGCAACGATCTCGACGTGGTCGAGATGGACGCGGCGAGCAACAACGGCGTCGACGACGTGCGCGCACTGCGCGACAGCGTCGGCTATCGGCCGTCACGCTCGCGCTTCCGGATCTGGATCGTGGACGAGGTGCACATGCTGTCCCTCGCCGCGTTCAACGCGTTCTTGAAGACGCTCGAGGAGCCTCCGCCCCAGGCGAAGTTCCTCTTCTGCACGACCGAGGCCCACAACCTCCCCGATACGTTCACGAGTCGGGTCCAGCGGCTCGAGTTCCGTCGCATCGACGAGGGGCGCATCGCACGGCGGCTCGAATCGCTGGCCGCGAGCGAAGGACTCGTCGTCGAGAGCGGCGTGTGCGATCGAATCGCGTCGGGAGCGCTCGGCGGGCTGCGCGACGCCGAATCGCTGCTCGAGCAGCTCCTCTCCTGCGCCGAAAACGGACGCGTGACGCTCCTCGACCTCGACGGTGTCTGCGGGCGCGCGTCGAGCGGGAACGTCGACGCCCTGCTGTCGGCCGTGCGATCGGGGGATGCGGGAGCGGCGCTCGACGCGGCCGCGGGCTGCCTCTCGGGAGGCGCGAAGCCCGACGTCGTCCTCGATCAATGCGTGGAGGCGTTCCGTTCGCTGCTCGCGAGCGCCGCGCGCCAGAAACCCGACGTCCGGACGGCTCCGGTGGGGGAGGGTGACGCGCGGGTCGAGCTCGCCCGGGCCTTCGGGCTCCCGCGGATCGCGCGATCGCTCGATCTGCTCCTCGAGAAGCGGCGCCACTTGAAGGACGGCGCCGACGGCCGCCTCGTGATCGAGATTGCCGCGGTCGAATTGGCTCGGCTGCCGTCGGCCCGCGACCTCGATGCGCTCGTTGCGGCGTTGTCTCGAGGTGAATCGGGAGCTCCCGGAGTCCCGGCATCGGACGCGGGCCCCGTCGGCCGCCCGTTTGTCGGCGGCCCGCTTGCCACAAGATCGGGCGAAGGACCGGCGACGAGGGCGGCGCCCGGATCGTCGGCCGGATCGATGATCGGACCCTCGTCCGACGCCGGGTCGAGGGGGTTCGTTCCACCACCGCGATCGATGCACGCGACCGCCGCCCTGGGGCCGGCGCCGGCGATGGCATCCGATGCCTCGCCGGGGTGCGCCGTTCCCAAGTCGGCGGGCGGATCGATCGAACTCCCGACGTTGGTCGCGGCGTGGCCGTCGATCGTCGCGGCCGTCCAGAAGCGCAGTCGGCGCGTCGGATCGGCGTTTTCGAATGCGAGCGTCGTCGGGGTGCTCGCCGACGTCATGACGGTCGCCGTCGCCGGAGGAGACAACGTCTCGAAGGGCGTGCTGCGCGAGCGCGACACGGCCGAAATGTCCCGCGCCGTCACGCGCGAACTCTTGGGCGTGTCCCTGCGCCCCGTGGTCGACGACGAGGCGCGTGCGCCGGCGACGCCGCCACCGCCGCCATCTCCCGCCGCGCCGCTCCCGATCACCCGGGCGACGGGCGACGTCGCGGCCGCCGTAACGCCGGCGCTCGCGGGGGTTCCCGTTCGTGCCGTGTCGAACCCGCCGGCAGGACACGCGATGTCGGGGGCGGGTCTCGACGAGGTCCGAGCCCATCCGACGGTCAAGGCGGTGCTCGACGCGTTCGGCGCACGCGTCCTTGCGGTGCAGTCGACCGAGGGCGAGGTACGAGCGGACGCGCCCAGGAGTTCCGCATGAGCCATTTCGAGAGCGGGCGCGCCGACCCCGTCGCAACCGATCGCCGCACGGGCGGCGCGTAGGTCGATTCGCCGTGTCGAAGGTTCCCGAGAGTCTCGATCGTCTGGTGACGGCGCTCGCCGAATTGCCGGGCGTCGGTCGCCGAACCGCCGAGCGACTCGCCCACCACCTCCTTCGCGTGCCCGAGGTCGAGGCGCTGACGCTCGCCGACGCGATTCGCCACGCACGTGCGCGCATCCGTCCGTGTCCCATTTGTGGGTCACCGTCGGAGGCGTTGCCGTGCGACGTGTGTGCGGATCCCGCACGCGACGCCTCGACGGTGCTCGTCGTCGAGACGGCGCGTGATCTCCGCGCGATCGAGGACGCGGGCGTCTACCGTGGCGTCTACCACGTGCTCGGAGGTCGGGTCAGCCCGCTCGAAGGGGTGGCGGTCGAGCATCTCGCGCTCGACGCCCTCGTCGCACGCGTGCGCGCGTCGGGTCACGATGCGACCGTGCGGCACGACTCCGATTCCGCGGGCCCCGACGCCCGAGGCCCGATCCGCGAGGTGATCGTCGCGACGAACCCCGATCTCGAGGGCGACGGCACGGCGCTGCATGTCGAGCGCGCGCTCGCGCACACGGGCGTGCGCGTGACGCGGCTCGCGCGAGGACTCCCGTCGGGGGGCACGCTCGAGTTCGCGAGCAAGACCGTCCTCGCCGACGCGCTCGAGAATCGACGTTCGAAGGGAGCCGCCGCGGGCGGGTGACGAACCCGACGCGACATCGCGAGCATGCCGAACGCGCGCGGGAAATCGAGCGCACTTGCGTCGCCGCTCCGGCGGGTACAGTACGTGCAGCAGGACCTCCATGCGCCTCGACGTCAGTCTCCAACAGCGGCTCTCCCAGCAACTGCGGCTCGCGCCGCAGATCATCCAGTCGATCGAGATTCTTCAGTTGCCCGCCATGGACCTGAAGGAGTTGATCGAGAACGAGCTGCAGGAAAACGAGATGCTCGAGGTGGAGGAGGTCCCGAAGGACTCGCTGGCGACCGTCGAACCGACGCCGAACGTGGACGAGGAGGGGACCGACGACGAGGCCGACCGCGTCTTCGACCGCCTCGAGGGGTTGCTCGAGAACTCGGCCGGCAGCCGACTGTCCCGCGCGGCGGGGGAGGAGGCCACGGATCGCAAGTGGGAAGCGATGCAGAACACGGCCGCGCCGACCGAAAGCCTGGCCGACCATCTCCACGAGCAACTCGAGGAGATCGACGTCCCGCAACCGGTCCGGATCGCGGCGGAGGCGATCATCTACAATCTGACGGAGGGCGGACTGCTGTCCTCGCCGCTCGCCGACATCGTCGCCGCGATGGACGACCCGGTGACGATGGAGGTCGCCGAGGAGGCGCTGCGCGTCGTGCAGTCGCTCGAGCCGGCCGGAGTCGGTGCCCGCGACTATCCGGAGTGCTTCTACCTCCAGGTCAAGGACGACGAGCCCGACGCCGAACTGAAGCGACGGATGCTCCGGGAGCACCTCGACGACCTGAAGCGGAACAAGATCCCGCGCATCGCGAAGGCGCTCGGCGTGACGGTCGAACGTGTCTACGAGTTGAAGGACGGCCTGCGCCATCTCTCCGCCCACCCGGGCGCCGTCTATTCGTCGGCCCGGACCGCGTACATCCGTCCCGACGTCGTCGTCGAGTGGGACGACGGCGAGTACCTCGTGCGCCTCGAGAACGACCAGGTGCCCCGGCTGGGCATCTCGCCCAAGTACCGTCAGTTGCTCGCCGAGGCCAAGGGCGACCCCAAATTGCGCGACTACGTCAAGCGCAAGGTGGACGCGGCCAAATGGCTGATCGAGGCCATCACGCAACGCGAGAACACGCTCGAGCGGGTCGCGAAGGAGATCGTGGCGAGACAGCGCGACTACCTCGACTTCGGCGTGAGCCACCTGCGACCCCTGAAGATGCAGGAGGTCGCCGACGCGCTCGGCATCCACGTCTCGACCGTCTCGCGTGCCATCAGCGACAAGCATGTCCAGACCCACCGGGGCATCGTGCCGCTGAAGTTCTTCTTCACGGGGGGCACCGAGAACGACGACGGCGGCGTCGAGTCGCGCGTCAGCATCAAGGAACTCGTGCGGCAGATCATCGCCAACGAGAAGCACGAGAGCCCGCTGTCCGACGACGAGGTCGCGGCGGAACTCTCGAGCAAGTCGGGGCTCGTGATCGCCCGGCGCACGGTCACGAAGTACAGGAAGGCGCTCCGCATTCCGTCGAGCCGTCAACGCCGCGTCTGGTCCGGCTGACAGGTGGACGAAGCCGCGCAGCGGCGGGACGACGCGCGCGCTGCGGGGCCCGCGTCCGATGCGGCCATGCGCACGTGGAGGCTCGACCTCGAGTTCGACGGTGCGGGCTTCGCCGGGTGGCAGCGCCAGGCGGGCGTCAGGACCGTGCAGGAAGAGGTCGAGCGCGCGCTCCGACGGCTGACGGGCGAAACGGTCGCGGTCGTCGGGGCGGGACGGACCGATGCCGGCGTGCACGCGCGCGGCATGGTCGCGTCGGTGAGAACGCGATCGACGCTCGCCCCCGCCATCGTCGAACGCGCGCTCGATGCGCTGCTTCCCGAAGACGTGGGCGTGCTCGGGGTGCGCGAGGCCGCGCCCGAGTTCCACGCGCTGCGCGACGCGCGCTGGAAGTGGTATCGCTACGCGCTCCTCCCTTCGAGACGGCGGCGGGTTCACGAGCGCCGGGTCGCCTGGCGCATCGTGGCGCCGCTCGATCTCGACACGCTCGCGGGCGCGCTCGACGCGGTGCGCGGGCGCCACGACTTCGCGCGTTTCCAGAAAACGGGCTCGCCGCGTGCGAGCACGGTCCGCACGATCCTCGGGACGGCGCTCGTCCCGGATCGAAATCTCCTCTTCCTCGACTTCGTAGGCGACGGATTCCTCTATGGAATGGTTCGACTCCTCGTCGGCACGCTCGTCGCCGCGGCGAGTCGCCCCGACGTGGACGGCGCGCGGCGCCTCGTGGGCGCCCTGCTCGACCGATCGGCGGGACCGTATCGTGTCGGCGCGTCTGCCCCGGCATGCGGCCTGTCGCTCGTTCGCGTCGGGTATTCGGGCGACGAGCCGCCGCCGTTCGTTGGCGGGCCCCCCCGCGGCGACCTAGAATCCGGCGCGACCGCGTCCTGACGTAATTTTCTCCGAGATGTTCCCCGAGAGCGAGGTCACCTTGCGCATCCAGATCACCGGGCGGCACGTCGGCGTGACCGAGGCGATGAAGTCCTACGCGAAGGAGAAGGTCGAGAAACTCGGCAAGGTCTACGGGCGGTTGTCCCACGTCGACGTCGTGATGGACGTCGTTCATGGCGCCCACGTCGTCGAAATGGAAGCCTTCGGAGACCGGCACACCCGGCTCGTGGCGAAGGTCGAGTCGCCCGACATGTACGCCGCCGTCGATCTCGCCGAGGGGAAGTTGCTGGCGCAATTGCGCAAGCACGTCCAAAAGCTCGCTGACCACCATCGCGGCGAGGGGCAGGAGTTCCTCCGCACCGCGGACGGCGCTCCGCCGGCCCCGCCGCCCGGCGCCCGCCCGGGCGACGAGACGTACGAAGACGTGATCGATCGCATGAAGGAAGAAGACTGAGTCCGGCGCCTCGCCGTACGCTGCCCATCGTCGAAAGGCCTATGGTCGTCGCCAAAATCACCCGTCACGTCCGCCCCGAGCACGTCACCGTCCGCCTCGTCGCATCAACCAAGGAGGCGGCGGTTCGGGAATTGACGGGCCTGGTCGCGGCGTCGGGGGCGCTCTCGGCGGCGAAGGCCGAGGCGCTGGGCCTCGAGATTCTGGGGCGCGAGGGTGAGGGTACGACCGGCATCGGCGGGAGCGTCGCGGTACCGCACGCCAAGACCCAGCTCGTCAAGGAACTGGTCGTGGCCGTCGGCATCTCCGAAGCAGGGATCGACTTCTCCTCGGTCGACGGCGATCCCGTCCATGTCGTGTTCCTGATCGCGGCACCTCCCGATGCGTCCGTCGAGTACCTGGCGCTCATGAAGTGGGTCGTTTCGCTCACGCGATCCAAGTACTGGATGAAGCTCGTCCGTGGATGCTCGTCCCCGGAGGCGCTTGTCGAGGTCCTCGACGAGTCCGACGTGGGCGCGGCAGGCCGCTGACGCCCGTGCGGTCCCCGCCGCGCCCACGATGCCCCGCCGCGCCCACGATGATTGAGCGCCCACCGCGATGACGATTCCCACCCCGGCGAACTCCGACCAGCCGTCCGCGACGCCATCGATCACCTCGGCCTCGCGGGAACTCGTCTTGTCCGGCCGAAACGGACTCCATGCGCGTCCGGCGGCCCGGGTCGTCGAGATCGCCAAGCGATACGCGGCCGCGGTGACGCTCGTGCACGGCGCGACGTCGGCGTCAGCGAAGGATCTTCTCGACGTCCTCTATCTGGCGGCGCCGTCGGGCGCGACACTGGTCATCGCGGCCCAGGGTTTCGACGCCGTCGCGGCGGTCGAGTCGCTCGGCGCCTACCTCTCGTCGCTCGGCGACGACGCATGACCCCATGAAACGACTGAAGGGCATTCCCGTCTCGGGCGGAAGTCGCGTCGGCCGCGCGGTTCACTCCGAGGCCGTCGCTTTCGCCGCCACGCGGGCATCGGTCGCGGCCGAGGAGGTTCCGCACGAACTCGAGCGGCTTGCGCGAGCGATCCGCGTGGCGGCCCGTGGCCTCGACGAATCGCAGCGGGCGCTCGCGCTCGATCCGAAGGTCGGCTCGATCTTCGAAGTCCATCGCATCCTGCTCGACGCCGTCCGCCCCGAGATCGAAGAGGGCGTCCGCGGCGGGTTCTCGGCCGACCATTCGACGGCGACGGTGCTCTCCCGGTACGCCAACCGCCTCGCCTCGCTCGCTGACCCCATGTTCGCGGAGCGCCGGCACGACGTGCTCGACGTCGAGCGACGCCTCCTGCGCGCACTCTCCGGCCTCGCACCGTCGGCCGCGCCCGAAGGGGACGGCCGTTCCGACGCGATCCTCGTCGCCGAAGACCTGACGCCGTCCGAGGTGGCCGCGCTCGCGGGCGGGCGCGTCGCCGGCCTCGTCCTCGAGCACGGTGGGGCCACGAGTCACACGGCGATCATCGCCAAGGCGCTCGGCATCCCCTGCGTGGTAGGCGTCGCGCACGCACTGGCGGCGATCCCGCCGGGCGTCGACGTCTGGGTCGACGGAACCACGGGCTCGGTCGTCGTCGAGCCCGATTCGAGGACGCTCGCCGCCGCGCGAGACAGCGCGACGACGTTCGAGGCCGGGGAGCGCAGCCTTCTCGCCGAGAGCCATCTCACGACGGAGACGCTCGACGGCCACGTCGCCGTGCTGCTCGGGAACATCGAATTCCCGATCGAGATCAAGGCGGCGATGGACCGTGGCGCGGCCGGCGTAGGTCTCTACCGCACCGAATTCCTCTTCGACCCCTCGCGCCCCCTCCCCGACGAAGCCGAGCACGTCGCGGCCTATCGCGAGGCGCTCGCGCGCGTGGGGGCGGGACGACTGACGGTCCGCACGTTCGATTTCGGCAGCGACAAGGCGACCCCCGGACAGTTGAGCGACGAGTCGAACCCGGCGCTCGGGCGAAGGTCGCTGCGTTGGTGTTTCGCGCACCTGGACGCGTTTCGACCCCAGTTGCGCGCGCTGCTTCGCGTCGCGGCCGAGGGCGACGTACGCATCATGCTGCCGATGGTCGGGGCTCCCGAGGACGTGCGCCGGGTCCGCGCGTTGCTCGCCGAGACGGCCCGCGAACTCGCCCGGGACGGCGTTCCTCACGACCCTTCGGTACGCGTGGGCGCCATGATCGAGATCCCGGCGGCGGCGGCGACGGCCGACATCCTCGCGAAGGAGGTCGACTTCTTCTCCATCGGTACGAACGACCTCGTGCAGTACGGATTGGCGGTGGACCGCACGAACGAGCACGTCGCGCCGTTGTTCAGGCCGTCGCATCCCGGCGTCATCCGATGGATTCGCGACGTCGTGGCGGCCGCCAGGTCCCGGGGCATTCCGGTCACGATGTGCGGCGAGATGGGGAGCGAGCCGACCTACGCCGTGCTGCTCCTGGGGCTCGGCGTGCGGGAATTCAGCCTGACGCCATCGGCCATTCCCCGCGTTCGCCGTCTGTTCCGTACGCTGACGCTGGCCCGCGCACGCTCCATGTCGACCCGCTGCCTCCACTTGACGACCGCCGACGAAGTGGACGCCTTCCTCCACCGGGCGCTTTCGAGACCGGGAGCGATCCCCGTTTCGGGCTGAGCCCCCTTGCGGCAGTCGTGCGACGCGTCGGACCCGGGTCCCGTCGCCCGATCGGAGCGCGGGACCGGCATCCGACCGGCCGCTCGGGTCGACCTCGCGCCGTGATTTCGCGCCTCGGACGTCCCGATGGCGGCACGTGGGATGTTCATTCGTCGCGACGATCGGGGCGGACACCCTCAAGTGGGGGGGCCCGTGTCGCCGAAAGAGACCCCACGGCGGGTGCGTCCGTTCGGACGTGCCCAGTCGTGAGGTGGGACCCCGGTATGTGGAAGCGACGCATTCGTAGCCTGATCGGTCTCGACATCGGGGCCCGTTCGATCAAGGCGGTCGAGCTGACCTGGAGCGGAGGGCCCGTGATCACGGGCTTCGGTTTCGCCGAGTTGCCCTCGCCCGACGCCGTGCCGGACACGGTCGCGCGTCTGTTCAAGGAGAACGAGTTCCACACGCGCCGCGTCGTGACGGCGGTGAGCGGCAAGTCGGTCATCGTCCGCTATCTGACGATGTTCAAGATGAGCCCGGACGACCTGAAGAACGCGATCCGGTACGAGGCCGACAAGTACATCCCGTTCGACGTCGAGGTCGACGATCTCGGGCTGGAGGCCCAGCGCCACGAGCACGCGCAACTGCTCGTCGACCAGCGCGCGCTTGCACGCCACGAGGAGCACGCGCATCTCGTTGGGGC